>NZ_JBFTNO010000004.1:0-38388 GCF_056397525.1 Arthrobacter sp. 05L45_2
GCACAGGGCTGACCATCAAGGTGTGCCCCGCGACCACCAGGGCGAGGCAGAAGAACCGGACCAGGTCCAGGACCGGGTCCCGCTCCCGGCTGGCCGTGGCCGGGGCGCCTGCGGGCTGCTGCATGGCCCTCCTTGCCGGTGGGGCGCGGTTGCCGCCGGGTCAACCGGCCGCTCTCCCTCCATTTTCTGCCTCGTCGGGGGGAACACAAGGGGCCGGGATCAGCAGATCCCGTACGGGCTCAGGCGAGCGAGAGGAAGAGCTTTTCCAGTTCGGCGCGGTCCAGGCTGGGGTCTTCCTGTTGCATGCACTGCTGCAGGCCGGTCGCGATAATCGAGAAACCGGCCTTGTCCAGGGCGCTGGAGACGGCGGCCAGCTGGGTCACGACGCTCTTGCAGTCGCGGCCCTCTTCGATCATGCGCGTGACCGCCGCGAGCTGTCCCTGAGCGCGGCGCAACCGGTTGATAACCGGCTTCATGTCGGCGGGATCGAGTTCCATGGGTGCCTCCGGACGTTGAGTGGATTCATTCCATGATATACCCCCCTTGGTATCCGCCATACCCGGGTGGGTATCGAATGGCGTCCTCCAAGGCCCCGCTTGGGCGCGGGATCACCGCTTTTCGGGCCCTAAGTACCTAGTAGTAACAAGCCGGCGGGTGTCATGCTGGGGACGTGAACGCGGCCAGCTTCGGGAATCCGGTGATGGCTCGAAAAGGCGCCTCCGGCGCCCACCCGGGCCCCTGGAAACGCTACGTCGCCCTGGGAGACTCGTTCACCGCCGGCCTCGGCGATCCCGAGCCGCAGAGCCCGGGCGGGATGCGTGGCTGGGCGGATCGGATCGCCGAAGAATTCAGCACCGTGCGGCGCGACTTCTCCTACGCCAACCTGGCGGTCAACGGCCTTGTCCTGCAGCAGATCATCGACCAGCAACTGGCACCGGCGATCGCCCTGAAACCGGACCTCGTCACCCTCTCAGCGGGCGGCAACGACCTCGTCTTCCACCGGCGGGATCCCGATCGGCTCGCCGTGAGCCTGGACGCTGCGGTGGCGGCGCTGGCGTCCACCGGCGCTACCGTGGTCCTGTTCACCGGGCCGGACTGGGGGGACACTCCGGTCTTCGGCCACATCCGGGGCAAAGTGGCCGTCTTCAACGAGAACATCCGGACCATCGCCGCCCGCCACCACGGCGTGATCGCCGATCTCTGGTCCCTCCGGCAGTTGAGCGACCCGCAGATGTGGGATCCGGACCGCCTGCACTTCTCCCCCCTCGGCCACCACACCATCGCCGGAATGGTCCTTGACTCGCTGCAGGTGCCCCACAGCCTCAAGCCCCTGCAGCCCAAACCGCTGCCCGCCGGCACCTGGCGCGAGACGCGGGCCGGGGACCTCGCCTGGGCCACGCACTATCTCTTGCCCTGGATGATCCGGCGGGTCCGGCCCCGTGACGGCGAGACTCCGCCGGCCGCCAAACGCCCCGAGCCGGGGCCGGTTTTTGGTTCCCCCGCCAGCACCGCACGCCCCTAGTCCGGCCGCGCCGCGTCAGCTAGTCTGCAGGAACGGCCCGGCCACGGGGCGGAGACCCAGACCAATGACGATCACGAGGAGCCACGTTGCCTAACCACACCTACAGCATTTCTGAAATTGTCGGGACCTCAACCGAGGGCGTCGATGACGCGGTGCGCAACGGCATCGCCGAGGCCGCTAAGACACTCCGCAACCTGGACTGGTTCGAGGTCAAGGAAATCCGCGGGCACCTGGACAACGGGCAGGTGGCCGACTGGCAGGTCACCATCAAGCTCGGGTTCCGCCTGGAGCGCTAAGGTCCGGGAGGGCCGGGATGCAGTACACCCCGCTGGGCCGGTCCGGCCTGAAGGTTTCGCGCCTCTGTTTGGGCACCATGAATTTCGGTCCGCAGACCGCGGAGCAGGACGCACACGCGATCCTGGACGCCGCGCAGGATGCCGGAATCAACTTCGTCGACACCGCCAACGTCTACGGCGGGTCCAAGCGCCGCGGCTGGACCGAGGAGATCCTGGGCCGCTGGTTCGCCCGGGGCGGCGGCCGGCGGGAGCGGACCGTACTGGCCACCAAGGTTTTCGGCACCATGGCGGACCGGCCCAACGAATCCCGGCTCTCGGCCCTGCACATCCGCCACGCCCTCGACGCCAGCCTTCGCCGGCTCCAGACGGACCACATCGACCTCTACCAGTTCCACCACGTGGACCGGACCACGCCCTGGGAGGAGATCTGGCAGGCAGTCGACGTCGCAGTGCAGCAGGGCAAGATTGTGTACTCCGGCAGCAGCAACTTCGCCGGCTGGCACCTGACGCAGGCCCAGGAAGCCGCTGCGCGGCGGCACTCCAACGGGCTGGTCAGCGAGCAGTCCATCTACAACCTGCTCACCCGCAACGCCGAGCTCGAGGTGATACCCGCCGCGCAGCATTACGGCCTTGGGCTCCTGCCATGGTCCCCGCTGCACGGCGGCCTGCTGGGCGGGGTCCTCAAGAAGGAACAAGAAGGCGTCCGCCGGACCGAGGGCCGCGCCGTTGAGGCCCTCGGGAAACACCGGAACCAGATCCGCCGCTACGAGGACTTCGCGGACGGGCTCGGCTGCGGGCCCGGCGAGCTGGCCCTGGCGTGGCTGCTGCACCAGCCGGCGGTCACGGCCCCGGTGATCGGCCCGCGCACCCGGGAGCAGCTGGACGCCGCCCTCGGTTCGCTGGCGCTGGAACTCGACGCCGGCGCCCTGGAGCGGCTCGATGCCATTTTCCCTGGGCACCGGACCGCCCCGGAGGACTACGCCTGGTGAGCTGCGCCGGCAGACCAACGCAGCCCTCCGACGTCACCCTCCGGACCCTGCCGGGGGGTGTCAGCCGCGGAAACTTCCTGTGAATAGCGGGATTTTGCGGATTTTTCCCCGTTCCGAGTGGCGTTTTGATAGTAAGCATGATTAGTATTTACTCAGAAGGATGAAGCGCACCCGGCAACCCGGGTGTCTCCTCAATGAAAGAGAAGGGCCAATAAAATGGGTTTTTTCGCATTTCTAATTCTGGGTCTTATTGCCGGAGCAATCGCTAAGGCTATCCTGCCGGGTCGTCAGGGTGGTGGATGGCTCATCACGCTGGTCCTCGGTGTAGTAGGCGCTTTCTTGGGCGGCTGGCTCGGCGGCCTGATTTTCAATCGCCCGCTGGGCGGGTTCTTCGATCTTTACACGTGGATCCTCGCAATCGTCGGCGCGCTGATCGTGCTTGTTGTTTACGGCATGATCAGCAGGCGTTCGCACCGCTAAAGCGGTGAGACCGGAAAACCGGTCCCGGGATTAATTCCTGGGGCCGGTTTTTTGGTACTTGGCACGGTTTCAAGAGCAGCAAAAGCACCGATCTCAAGAGCATCAGGAGCAGGAGTACAGCATGAAAGCCAAACTTCTTTTCGGTACCGGCCTCGCGGCCGGGTTCGTCCTCGGATCCCGTTCGGGGCGGGCGGCCTACGAAAAACTCAAGGCCCGGGCCGCAGGCCTGTGGGAAAGCAAACCAGTCCAGGACAAGGTGGCCGCCGCCACGGAAGCAGTCAAGGAGAAGGCCCCCGAGGTTTCCGGCCAGCTCACCGAGGCCGCCCGCCGCGCCGGCACGGTGATCAGCTCCGCCGTCCACCGCGACGATTCGTCCGCAGACGACGGGAACGCCACACCGGCAACCGGCTCGGGCAGCGCGATCCCGGCTCACAGCACCCACCCGGGAACGCCTAACCTGGGCAGCTCCGGCGGCGTCCAAGCCGCCGGCGACCTCAAGGCCGACGACTCCGGGTCCGACACGCCCGCGGAGCCAGGCAAGCACTAAAGGTTTCGCCGAGAGCCCCGGCCCGGGCAGCACCGTCCGGGCCGGGGCTTTGGCATGCTATCCCGCGGATCCCGCCACCACCGTCGCGTCCCTCCGCCTGGAACTGTAGGCGCGGCCCGTGAGCCCACAGGCGGCAAATATTTCCAGCGTTAGCGGCGCCTGGCGGCGGCTGGTCTCGACCAGGACATGGCCGCCGGGGGCCAGCCATTCCGGCGCCCCTTCCGCGACCCGCCGCTGCAAGTCCAGGCCGTCGGGGCCGCCATCCAGGGAAGCCCGAGGTTCGTGCAGGCGCGCCTCGGGCGGCATGGCCCCGATCATCCCCGAGGGAACGTAAGGCGCATTCACCGCCAGGAGCTCCACCCGGCCGCGGAGGCGGCCCGGCAGGGCACCGTATAGGTCACCCTCGTGGACCTCACCGCCCAGCGGAAGGACATTCCGCCGCGCGCAGGCAACAGCGGCGGGGTCGACGTCGGCCGCGTGCAAGTCCAGGGGCCCCGCCATAGCCGCGAGCGCCGCCCCGACGGCGCCGGAGCCGCAGCAGAGATCCACCACCACCGGGGCCCCGCTCCCCCGGCGCCCACCCAGGATCCTGGCGGCCCGCCGGACCAGATACTCGGTCCGGCGGCGGGGTACAAAAACCTGCGGATCCACAGCGATACGGAGGCCACAGAACTCCGCCCAGCCCAGGACATGCTCCAGGGGCAGCCCGGCCACCCGCCGACTGACCAGCGCCTCAAGATCGCCGGGAGTCGCCGCGGCCGCCTCCAGCAGGGCCGCCTCGTCCTCGGCGAAGACGCAGCCGGCAGCGCGCAGCCGCAGAACCACCTGCGCCTGCGGGACCACGTCCGGCACCGACCTCACCACCCTTCGACGCGGCAGCCGCCGCCGTCTTCGTGGGCCCATCCTCATGGGCCCACCTCCGTGGGCCCATGCTATCCAAGGGGCTGCAGCAGCCGGGAGTCCTTCTCCCGCGGCGCGGCGACCCTGCCGGCCGGACCGGCGGCCGGACAGGCGGGAAAACAGCGGGGCCGGCACACGCAGTCTGCGTATGCCGGCCCCGCTGTTTCGGAGGGGTTTTGGGTCAGCCCGCAAGTTTCAGGGACGGTCCCGGGCGGGTAAGCCTGATGGCCAGCTTGAGCGCGGCCGCCGCGGCAGGCCGGCCGGCGGGGTCCATGGCAGTCATGGCAGTCAGCAGGGACTTCCAGCCGGAGCCCAGGCTGGCCGGGATCTCCGGAGCCCGCAGCGTGCGCGCCACCAGCGATTCCACGGGCGTCCCCGGGTAGGCCTTTACACCGGTGAGGCACTCGAGCAGCACCAGCCCCAGCGCGTAGATATCCGTGGCGGCGTGGACGGGTTTTCCGGCCGCCTGTTCCGGGCTCATGTAATGCACGGTTCCTGACGAGTCGCCGGGTTCCGGGGCCGCGCCTGCCGGGGTTGCGATCCCGAAGTCGGCGATTCGTACCGAACACCTCCGGAGCGCACTGAGCAGGATATTGGCGGGTTTGATGTCCCGGTGGACCATGCCCCTTGCGTGGACGTGCACCAGCCCGGACAACGCGGCGGCGGCCCAACCGGCCACCTCCGCCGGGTCCGAGGGGCCATTACGGAGCCGTTCGGCGAGGCTGCCGCCGTAGGCGAATTCCTCGACCAGGAACGGCCGGCCGGCCCATGGGTCGCCCGCCGGCACGGTGCCGGCGGCAACAAAGCCGACGACGGCGGGGTGGTCCAGGGACGCCAGGATGCGCGCTTCAGCGTGGATCCGGTTGGCATGCTTCTCCGCGGGCCCTTCGGCCACCTTGATGGCGACCGTGCGGTTACTGCTGAGGTCCGTGCCGCGGAAGACGGTGGCTGTCGCGCCGCGGCCCAGGAGTTCATGGACCAGGAATCGGCCGGCCGGAGCGCCTGGCATCGGCAGGACCTTGGCATCGAGCCCGGCTCCGGACGCGACGGGGACCGGGACGGGGTGGAGTTCAGCCGGGACGGGGACGGCGAGGATGCTCATGAAAGGGCTGCCAGCGCATTGGGCGTGTGGATGACGCCGTCGAGCTGGAAGCCGCAGGAGCAGCGCCAAACGGGCGGCAGCTGAGCGGTTCCGGCGTCGAACGAATACGCGGACGCGGCGACCAGCGCCGGCTCCGTCCATTCCATCGCCGTCCCGCAGTGGCTGGGCGCATTGTCCGCCGGATTGGCGGGCCCAACGGCGGCCGGTGCGAGCGGTTCTGCCGGGAAGTGCGGCGCGGAGAACGGGGCCGCACCGGCCTCCGGACCGCCGTCGATCGTCAACAACTCAGTCACGACTCCTCCACGCAAACGAATATCTGACACAAGTAGTAAGCATACATATAACTAGCTCAACTAACTAGTTAAGGTGGCTAGCTATTTTGTCAGCGTCCTGCGGCAGGGTCAGTGGCTGGCTGTGTGCTCGTCGAGGGCTTCCGTCATCCGCCGGAGGAAGCCCACCACAATGCGGCTTTCGTCCGGGGTGAGCTCCTCGGCCACAGCCAGCATCCTGCGGTGCATTTCGCCCAGTGTGGCCCGAACCTCGGAGTCCGTTGCCGAGGTGGGGACGATCACCAGGGAGCGGCGGTCGGTGGGGTGCGGTTCGCGGCGCACGTGGCCGCTGCTGACGAGCCGGTCGATCAGGGAGGTGGTGGACGCCGTCGTAATCCCCAGGGTGCGGCTGAGATCCTTGGGGCCGACCCGCTCCCCGGCCGACTGGGCGCGCAACAGGTAGCGCAGGGCCAGCAGGTCGGTCTCGCCCATACCCATGGAGTCGCGGGTGGAGCGCCGGGTCGCAACCTCGGCGGCCCGGTAGCCGCGCAGCGCCTGGAGGACGGCGGTGGGCGGGTCGAGCCGCTCATCCGGCCCATACCAGTACCCTGAGGCTGCAACGCTGTCCGAAGTCATCCTATAATCCTAGCCGAACTTATAACTAGACAGACGTACTTCATCGCGGCCACCTTCCGGCCCGGGACGCAAAAAACCCCCGGCTTCCTGTCGCCAGGATGCCGGGGGTTTTTCCACTCTTCGCTAAAAGAGTGGGCCCTGTGGGGATCGAACCCACGACCCACGGATTAAAAGTCCGATGCTCTACCAGCTGAGCTAAAGGCCCCAGCCGGCAACCCCGACGGCGGGAATTCCTGCCGTCGGCGGGCACGCCGGCCCAGTCCATTTCTGGACGTTAACACTGTACCCCAGAGATCCGTTCGCTTTGTCACCCTGCGCCGCGCGCCGTCGTCGTCCGCTCCCGGCCCTTTGCCCCGGGGGTAGGGGCATGCTCGATTCCCGGAATGCACAGGAGTAGCGTGGTGGCCATGAGCGAGCAAGCAGGAGCCAGCAGCCCGGGACCGCACCGCCACCACAAGCCCAAGCCCTTCGCGCCGATCGATTTCGAGCCGTTCGCCGGCGGCGCCGATCCGGCCCGGGTTTCAGAGGCGGCCCACCTCGCAGCCCAGGCCCTCGTCCGCCGCGGGCGGGACAGCGACGATCCCAAGGTGACGCGGCGGCTGGTCAAACTGGCCGACGAACAAGGCCTCGATTCCATCGCCGAGATGTGGGCGGAAAGTCCTGCACGGTCCCTTCCGGGCGCCCTGTGGCGGCTCTACGCCCTGCGCGCCGCCACCATCCGGGATCCCGAGCGGATCTCCGTTTACTTCAAGGCCGGCAAGGACACCGCCCAGGTGTCCCATGTGGTGGCCGGTGCCGCAGAACCTCCGGGGGCCGATGAAATGAAGTCGATGGCGGACGCCATCCTCTCCGGCGCCTTCGACGGCGAATTCGACGTGGCCCTGGAACGCTCCGCCGCTTTCTGCCGGGTGGTGGCACTGGGCCAGGCCACGCTCGCGGACGGCGCCGAGCACAGCAACGCGAACCACGCGAGCAAGCTCACACGCAATTCGCACCTGCTGGTCAAGACCGCCGAGGACCTTGAGCACGCCGCCAACGCCTGGCGCCTGGGCGAGCTGGACTAGTCCCCGGCCGCACCGGCGCGGCGCCGTTTTCCGCGGCTTCGCACTGCTTTGTGCCCGCTTCTACGCCCGCCCAGGATCGGCTGTCAAGACGCACGACGGAGCCCGGCTGTCAATGTTGACTTGGTCCCGCTGACGTAGAAAACTAAAGGCGGTGCCGAGCCGCGAAACCCCCGGGCTTCAACATTTAGCCGCCTAGAGCGGCCTACCGCCGAGAGGCGTATCCGGTTCGGCACCATTTTCATGCCCTCCCCCGGGGCAAGCGGTTCCCGTAGTGCGATTTGCTGGCAGTAAAGTATTTCCCATGCGCGGGTCACGTTCCACGGCCGGCAGTCCATACCCGTGTAAGCGTCGTCCGGAGACCGGTACCCCCACGTGAAGCTGCGCCTTTTCCCCCAGGAGCCCGCCGGGCTGAACCTGCTGTCCCAGATGGCCCACCAGATCGCCGTGGCCACCGGGACCCTCTCGGAGATCCTCGGCGCCCCCGCCACGGAGCACTCCCGCCTCGTAGAGGACATGCACGATCACGAGGCGAAGTCGGCGGAGCTGCACTTTGCCCTCCTGACGCACATGCGGACCAGCTTCCTGAACCCGCTCCCCCGCGAAGACATGTACGCGCTCTCCCGCTACCTCAACGAGGCCATGGAGAAGCTGGACGCCGCGGCGGACCTCGTATTCCTCTACAAACTCGAGCGGTTGCCCAAGCGCGCGGCCGACCAGCTGGAGATCATCAGCCGGCAGGCCGAGCTCACCGTCGAGGCCATGCGCCAGCTGAACAACCTGGACGACCTCGAGGACTACTGGATCGAAGTCCTCCGGCTCACCAAACGCGCGGAGCGGACCCACCGGGTCTGGGTGGCGGACATGCTCAAGGACATGAAGTCGGCCCAGTACGCCCGCAACCGGGATATCGCTGACCAGCTGGTGGAGGTCACCAAGGACATGCGCCGGATCGCCACCCAGGTTGGCAGCATCATCGTCAAGGAATCCTAGAGTGGCGGTGGCCTTCTTTGCCCTGGTGGTTCTCTTCGCCGGGGCATTCGCCTTTCTGAACGGCTTCCGCGACGCCTCGTCCTCGGTTGCCCTTGCCGTCCGGACCCGGGCCCTGACCCCCACCGTCGCCGTGCTCCTGGCCGGGCTGTTCAACTTCATCGGCGCCGGGCTCAGCGCCGCCCTGGCGCTGGAGGTCAGCCGGACATGGGTGGTCCTCCCTTCGGGCGGGAACGGCCTCACCATCCTCATTGCCGGGCTGCTCAGCGCCGTCCTGTGGGGCATCTACACCTGGTGGCGGGGCATCCCGTCCTCGTCCACGCACGCCCTGGTGGGCGGCCTGGCCGGGGCCGGCGTCGCCAGCGTTGCCGTGGGCGGACATTCGGTGCTGGGGGTGGACCAGTCGCTGCTCGTCCAGGTTGTCCTGCCCCTGCTGCTCTCCCCCGTCATCGCCTTCGCCGGAGCATACCTCCTGGTCTGGCCTGCCACCTGGGCGGCCCGCTACACCCCGCCGAGCGTGGTGAACAGCCGATCCCGCCGCGCCCAGGCCATCGCCGCGGGCGCCGTAGCCTTTGGCCACGGGCTGCAGGACGGCCAGCGCACCAGCGCCGTGCTGATCCTCGGAATGCTGGGCGCAGGCTTCCCCGTGGGCGACTCCACGCCTGTCTGGGTGGCCCTGGTGACCGCGGGCATGCTGACGGCAGGGACCCTGGCCGGGGGCTGGCGGATCTCGTACACCATCGGCTACCGGCTGGTCCGGGTTGACCCCCTGCACGGCTTCGTGGCGCAGTTCTTCAGCAGCGTCATCCTCCTGGTGGGCGCGATCGGCCTGCACTGGCCGATCTCCACCACCCACACGGTCACCTCGGCCGCGCTGGGGTCGGGGACCAACCAGGGATACACGGCCACTAACCGGCGGCTGGTGCTCCGGATCCTCGCGTTCTGGGGGCTCACGCCGGTGCTCACCGCCGCGGTGGCCTTCGTCCTGGAACTGGCCCTCTCACCCCTCGCGGGGTTCTAGGGACCCCTCCGGCCCCGCGGGACCCGTTGATTGGCCGGGCGGGGTTTATCCGAAGCGGCCGGAAACGTAATCCTCGGTGGCTTTTTCGGTCGGGTTGCTGAAGATGGTGTGCGTGTCGCCGTACTCGATCAGCTTGCCAGGCTTGCCGGTGCCGGCGATGTTGAAGAACGCGGTCTTGTCCGAGACGCGGGCGGCCTGCTGCATGTTGTGGGTCACGATCACCACGGTGTATTCGTCCTTGAGCTCGTTGATGAGATCCTCAATGGCGAGCGTGGAGATCGGGTCCAGCGCGGAGCAGGGCTCGTCCATCAGGATCACCTGCGGCTCCACAGCAATGGCGCGGGCGATGCAGAGGCGCTGCTGCTGCCCGCCGGAGAGGCCGGAGCCCGGCTTGGCCAGGCGGTCCTTGACCTCGTTCCAGAGGTTGGCGCCGCGCAGGGACCGCTCCACCAGGGAGTCAGCCTCGCCCTTGGAGATCTTCTGGTTGTTCAGCTTCACGCCGGCCAGGACGTTGTCCCGGATGGACATGGTCGGGAACGGGTTGGGCCGCTGGAAGACCATGCCGATCTGCGAGCGGACCGTCACGGGGTCCACGCCGGGGCCGTAGAGGTTGTCGCCGTCGAGCAGTACTTCGCCCTCCACCCTCGCGCCGGGGATGACTTCGTGCATCCGGTTCAGGGTGCGCAGGAAGGTGGACTTGCCGCAGCCCGAGGGGCCGATGAAGGCGGTGACGGACTTGGCGTCGATGTTGATGTTCACGTCTTCTACGGCCAGGAATTTGCTGTAGTAGACATTCAGGTCTTTGACGTCGATGCGCTTAGACATGCTGTTCCTTCACTTGTGGAGATAGGGACCGGGTGCCGGCCGTGGCCTAGCGGCCGGCCTTCGGGGCGAAGATGCGGGCGACCAAGCGGGCGGCCAGGTTGAGCAGCATCACGAGGATAATGAGGACCAGGGCCGCGCCCCAGGCGCGCTGGTCGGAGGGACCCGGGTTGGACGGCGACGTCGGGTTGAGGATCTGGGTGTAGATAAAGGTCGGCAGCGAGGCCATCCAGCCGCCAAAGACGTTGTTGTTGATGGACGTCGCGAAACCGGCGGTGACCAGGATCGGAGCTGTCTCGCCGATCACCCGGGCAATCGCCAGGGTGACGCCGGAGGCGATACCGGAGATCGCCGTCGGGATGACCACCTTGAGGATGGTCCGCCACTTGCGGACGCCGAGGGCGTAGGCGGCCTCGCGCAGTTCGTTCGGGACGATCTTGAGCATTTCCTCGCTGGAGCGGACCACCACCGGGATCATGAGGACGGAGAGCGCGACGGCGGCGACGGCGCCGGTTTTGGTGCCGGGGCCGACGACGACGAAGAAGAACGCTGCGGCGAAGAGGCCGGCCACGATCGAGGGGATGCCGGTCATCACGTCGACGAAGAAGGTGATGGCCCGGGCCAGTGCTCGGTCCTCACCATATTCGACCAGGTAGATCGCGGTCAGCAGGCCCACCGGCACGGAGATGACCGTGGCCAGCAGGGTGATCTGCACGGTGCCGATCAGCGCGTGGTAGATGCCGCCCAGGACCGGGGCGCCTTCTTCGGCGGCCTTGTTGTCGAAGGCGCCGGTGACGCCGTTCATCGACGTGCCCAGGAAGCCGGGGTCGACCAGGCCGGGCAAGCCCTTGACCAGCACGGTCCAGATCACGGAGATCAGCGGGAGCAGGGCGATCAGGAAGGCGCCGACCACCAGGCAGGTGGCCAGCTTGTCCTTGGCCCTGCGGGAGCCTTCGACGACGGCGCTCCAGCCGACGAGGCCGGCGGCGAAGAGCAGCGCTGAGACGATGCCCCAGCCGAAGGCGTTAAAGCCGACCAGTGCCAGGATGGCGGCGCCGATGACCAGGGCGAGGGCCAGGACAATGTAGGGCGCGGCCTTGGGAAGCTGGCCCTTGGTCAGGGCGGAGCGTTTGCGGACCGGAGTCAGGGTGGAGGTCATCTAGTTGGCTCCCGAGAATTCTTTGTGCCGGGTGATGATCCACCGGGCAATCATGTTCACGCCGAGCGTGATGACGAACAGCACCAGGCCGGCGGCGATCAGCGTGCTCACCTTCAGGCCGCTGGCTTCGGGGAAGTTCAGCGCGATTTCGGCGGCGATGGTCTGGTTGCCGGACTGGATCAGGCTTGCGGTCAGCGCACCGGAGGACAGGACCAGGGCGACGGCCATGGTCTCGCCCAGGGCGCGGCCCAGGCCCAGCATCACGGCGCTGACGATTCCGGGGCGGCCGAACGGCAGTACGGCCATTCGGATCATTTCCCAGCGGGTGGCGCCGAGCGCGAGGGCGGCTTCCTCGTGCAGCTTGGGGGTCTGCAGGAAGATTTCGCGTGAGAGCGAGGTGATGATCGGCAGGACCATAACCGCCAGGACGATGCCTGCGGTCAGGATGGTTTTGCCGGTGGCGGAGGCCGGCCCCTGGAAGATGGGCAGCCAGCCGAGGTTCTTGGCGAGCCAGTCGTAGGCGGGCGCGATTTCCTTGGCGAGGAACGCCGCACCCCAGGCGCCGTAGACGACGGAGGGGATGGCGGCCAGAAGGTCCACCACGTAGCCGAGGCCGGAGGCCAGCCGGCGCGGGGCGTAGTGCGAGATGAAGAGCGCGACGCCGATGGATACCGGGGTGGCGATGACCAGGGCGATGACGGCCGCGATGAGCGTGCCGATGACGATCGGCCAGATGTAGGCGAAGAATCCGTTGCCGCCCTGGATGTCGGCGGCGGGTGCGGTGAACGCCGGGATGGCCTGGACGACCAGGAAGAGCGCAACGCCGAACAGCACAGCGAGGATCAGGCAGCCTGCTGCGAGGGTGGCCCCTGAGAAGACTTTGTCCCCGGCACGTCCTGCGCCCTGGGGTTTGGTCAGGGAGGTGGAGGTCATACCCGGCCCTTCGGTGTTGGTGTTGCGGAAGTGCGAAAACTGGAAAACTGCGGGAACGCGGCTAAGTTCCCCGTCCCGCCGGGCGGCGGGGCGGGGAACTCAGCGGTTCAGTTCAAACCTTACGACTTGACCTTGATGGATTCGACAGCCTTCACAGCCTTTTCGGCCAGGGTGGAGGAGATCGGAGCCGACTTGGCGGACTCGGCGGCAGCCTTCTGGCCCTCGGAGGAGAGCACGTACTTCTCGAAGGACTTGACCAGGTCTACGGTCTCCTGCTTGTCGTAGGTGCTGCAGAGCACGTGGTAGGAAACCAGGACAACCGGGTAGGCGCCGGATTCGGTGGTGGTGCGGTTGAGCTTGATGGCGAGGTCGTTGGCGCCACGGCCTTCGACGGGCTTGCCCAGGTCCACGGCCTTGGAAGCGGCTTCCGGGGAGATCTTGACGAACTCGGAGCCGACCTTGATCTCGGCGGTACCCAGCTTGCCGCTGACGGCAGAGTCGTCGGCGTAGGTGACCGCACCCGGGGTGTCGGTGACCGTCTTGACGACGCCGGAGGTGCCCTTGGCGTTCTCGCCCTTCAGCGAGGATGGCCACACACCATCGGCCTTGTCCTTCCAGACATCGGGAGCCGCGGCGGAGAGGTAGTCGGTGAAGTTCTTGGTGGTGCCGGAGTCATCGGAGCGGTTGACCGGGGTCACCTTGAGGTCCGGGAGCTTGGCGTCCGGGTTCAGGGCGACGATGGCGGGGTCGTTCCACTTGGCGATTTCGCCGCGGAAGATCTTGGCCGCGGTGGGGGCATCGAGCTTGATGTCCTTGACGTCCGGGATGTTGAAGGCGATGGCGATCGGCGAGATGTAGACCGGAACCTCGACGGCGCCGTCGGGGCCGCACTTGTCCTTGGCCTTGGCGAGCTCTTCGTCCTTCAGGTAGGCATCGGAGCCGGCGAACTGGGCCGAGCCGTCGAGGATGGCCTTGCGGCCTGCGCCGGAACCGTCCGGGGAGTACTGCACGTTGACGCCCTGGTTCGCGGAGGCGAAGTTGGTCTTCCACACGTCCATGGCCGCGCCCTGAGCGGAGGAACCAATGCCGGTCAGCGTGCCGGTAACCTTCGGGCCCGACGCCGCAGCGGTGCCTGCCGCGGTGTTGGTTGCGTTGTCCGAACCGCAAGCGGTGAGCGCGAGTGCGCCGGCTGCGATAACAGCGATGGCCGCGTTGCGGCCGAAGCGTGATGCCTTCACTAGATGTACCCCTTCCAGGGTTATTCAGATGCGTGCCGGACCGGAGACGTCCGGGCGATAAAGACGGTGGGTACGGTTTGTACCTCTATCGAAGTTAAGGGCCCCAGGTGAAGGGAAATGTGGCCCAAAGTGAACGACAGGTTAACGACGTCGGACCATTGGTCGACAACTGACGGTTCGCAGTTGCGTTGGCTGCGTCACAGTCGTAGGGGCCGGTGGTGCGCAACCCGGCGGTCCCCGGACTGCAAATAGACTGGGGGCATGGCCGCCGCTACTGGATTCACCGCAAGCGCACGATTCCTGCGCGGCCGGGTCCGCACCGGGTTCATCCGGAGCCGGAAGTCGCTGGTACCGGCCGTCCAAATGACGGCCTGCGCGGTGGGGGCCTACGCCTTCGCCGAGTACGTCCTGGGCCACACCGGGCCGCTGTTCGCCGCCACCTCCTCCCTGATCGCACTGGGCTTCTCCCGCGATCCGCGGCTGCGGCGGGTCGTGGAAGTGGGCCTGGGCTGCACCATTGGCATTGTGGTGGGGGACCTGCTCCTGCACTGGCTGGGCGCCGGGATCTGGCAGGCCGCCGTCGTGCTCCTGTTCTCCATCCTGCTGGCCCGGTTCCTGGACAGCGGGACCATTTTCACCACCCAGCTGGGCCTGCAGTCCCTGCTGGTGGTGCTGCTGCCGGCGCCGGCCGGCGGGCCGTTTACCCGGAGTATCGACGCGGTGGTGGGCGGCGGTTTCGCGCTCCTGGTGACCTTCCTTATCCCCAAGGACCCCCGCCGCGAACCCCGCAACGACGTCAAGAAGCTGCTGCACGAACTGGCGGAGGTGCTCCGAGAGTGCTCCGCCGCCCTCACCAACAGCGATTCCACCCAGGCGTGGCACGCGCTGATCCGGGGCCGGAACTGCCAGCCCATGGTCGACGCGATGCGCCAGACGCTGCGTTCCTCCGGGGAGGTCGCCACACTGGCCCCCGCCTACCGCCGGTACCGGGACGAGTTGGACCGGCTGGCGCAGTCGGTGGACTTTATCGATTTGGCCCTCCGTAACAGCAGGGTTTTCGCGCGTCGGCTGACCAGCGCCATCAACCACGCCGCGCTCTCCGACGAGGCCACGGAGAACATTGCCGAGGTCCTGCAGGAGACGGCGGCGGCGATCGATGAACTGGGACTGGGCCTGGCAGAGGTCAACGACAGTGTCCGCCGGGCCCACCTGCGCACGGCCCGGGTGGAACTGAGCGAAACCGCGGGCCGGCTGCACCCCCGGCTGCTGGACGTGCAGCGGCTCGAGGGGGAAACCGTGGTGATGCTGTTCCGCCCCCTGATGGTGGACCTGCTCGAGGCCTCCGGCCTGGACCCGGACGACGCCCGGGACCTGCTTCCCGCCCTCTAGGACCGCACCGTGCGGCCGCCCGGAACCGCACCGGAATGTCAGCGCCCGCGGCTAGGGTGGAGCAATGGCAACAAAGACTTCCCGGGCCGCCAAGGCACCGGGCTATAAATGCGCGGAATGCGGCTGGACCACAGCCAAGTGGGTTGGCCGCTGCGGCGAGTGCCAGGCCTGGGGCACGGTGGAAGAGACAGGCGCCGCGGTGGCGCGGACGACGGCGGCCACCACCGTTCTGGAGCCGGCCCGCCGGATCGCCGAGGTGGACGCGACGACGGCGGCATTCCTTCCCACCGGGGTGGATGAACTGGACCGGGTGCTGGGCGGTGGCCTGGTTCCCGGTGCCGTGATCCTGCTGGCCGGCGAGCCCGGCGTGGGCAAGTCCACGCTGCTGCTGGACGTCGCGGCCAAGTTCGCCCGGACCGCGCAGGACGTCCTGTATGTCACGGGCGAGGAGTCCGCGGCGCAGGTGAAGCTGCGGGCGGACCGGATCGACGCCGTCGCCGAGTCCTTGTACCTCTCCGCCGAAACGGACCTCGGGCAGGCGCTGGGGCAGGTGGAAAAACTCGAACCCCGGCTGCTGATTGTGGATTCGGTCCAGACACTCAGCAGCGCCGACGTCGAGGGCAGCGCCGGCGGCGTCTCCCAGGTCCGGGAGGTCACGGCCTCGCTGATTGCCGCCGCCAAACGCCGCAATATGACCACCCTGCTCGTGGGGCACGTGACCAAGGACGGTTCGATCGCCGGGCCCCGGCTGCTGGAACATCTGGTGGATGTTGTCTGCCAGTTCGAGGGTGAGCGGCACTCCCGGCTGCGGCTGCTGCGTGCCGTGAAAAACCGGTACGGCCCCACTGACGACGTCGGCTGCTTCGACCTGAACGAGGACGGCATTGTGGGGCTGGCGGATCCCAGCGGCCTGTTCGTCTCGCGCACGAAGGATCCCGTCTCCGGAACGTGCATCACGGTGACGCTGGAGGGCCGCCGGCCGCTGCTGGCCGAGGTCCAGTCCCTGCTCGCCGAAAGCGCCAACGCGCAGCCGCGCCGGGCCACCAGCGGCCTGGACAGCTCCCGGGTGGCGATGCTCCTGGCCGTGCTGCAACAGCGTGCCGGCTGCCTGCTGCATAAGGATGACTCCTACGTCGCGACCGTCGGCGGTGTAAAGCTCAGCGAGCCCGCCACCGATCTTGCCGTGGCCCTGGCGGTGGCGTCCGCGAAGGCCAAGAAACCGCTTCCCCAGCGGCTCATCGCGTTCGGCGAGGTGGGCCTGGCCGGTGAGGTTCGTCCGGTGCCCGGTATCAACCAGCGCATCCAGGAGGCCCACCGGCTGGGGTTCACCCACGCCGTGGTGCCTGCCAGCCCGAACGGCCCCGGCCCCGTCCCGGCCGGGTTCTCCGTCCGCGAGGTGGGCCACCTCGCCGAGGCCCTGGGGTTGCTCATCAGCTGACGGCAACGGACCGCCGGGCCGCTCAACGACGGCGGCGGCCCCTCGCGTGCCGCGGGACGACTTAGGACCCTAGCGCCCACCCCCGCTCCGGCGCACCATGGGAGCAACAGCTTCTCGGAGCGGAGGGACCGGACATGATGTGGGGTTACGGGCAGAACCTGTGGTGGATGTGGCTCTGGGGCATGATGCTCCTGGTCGGAATCGCTGTGCTTGTGCTGCTGGCGGTGCGGGTGTTCGGCGGGACGGGGCACGGCCTGCCTCCGGGCCTGGGGCATCCGGGAGTCCTGGGCCAGCCCGGACACCCCGGCGTGGCCGCCCACCCGGGCCAGCCCGGCCCGGGCCAACCCGGACCGGGTCCGGGGTTCCCCGCCGGCAAGAGCCAGGCCCGGCTGATCCTCGACGAACGCTTCGCACGGGGTGAGCTCACCGTGGAACAATACCGGGACCACGTGAAGGAACTCGGCGAGGGCCCGTAGTGTTCCCGACGGTCCAGCCGCACGGACATCACGGGCATGATGCGGAGCAGGCGGGCGGCGACGATGACCATCTGGTCCACAGCCACGGACAGCACGCGGGCCACAGTGTGGCGATGTTTAGGAACAGGTTCTGGCTGACCCTGGCGCTGTCCGTCCCAGTGGTGCTGTTCAGTCCCATGTTCGGTGACCTGCTGGGCTACCGGCCGCCGGAGTTTCCCGGCTCGGCCTGGGTTCCGCCGCTGCTGGGCACCGTGGTGTTCCTCTACGGCGGCCAGCCGTTCCTGAAGGGCGGCTTCACCGAACTGACGTCCCGCCGGCCGGGCATGATGCTGCTGATCGGCATGGCCATCACCGTCGCCTTTGCCGCCTCGTGGGCCACCAGCGTGGGCGTTGGCGGCTTTGACCTGGACTTCTGGTGGGAACTGGCGCTGCTGGTGACGATCATGCTGCTGGGGCACTGGCTCGAGATGCGTGCGCTCGGCTCGGCGCAGGGTGCGCTGGACGCCCTGGCCGCGCTCCTTCCTGACGAGGCGGAGCGGGTCACGGACACCGGCACGGAGACAGTCAAAGTTTCCGAGTTGGCCGGCGGCGATACGATCCTGGTCCGGCCCGGCGGCAGGATGCCGGCCGACGGCACAGTCCTTGATGGCCGTGCCGACTTCGACGAATCCATGATCACCGGTGAATCCAGGACCGCCCTCCGCTCCCCCGGCGACGCCGTGGTGGCGGGAACCGTCGCCACGGATAACAGCGTCCGGGTCCGGGTCTCGGCCATCGGGGCGGACACCGCGCTGGCCGGAATCCAGCGCCTCGTGGCCGAAGCCCAGGCGTCCTCGTCGCGGGCGCAGGCCCTGGCGGACCGGGCCGCGGCCTTCCTGTTCTACTTCGCCGCCGGTGCCGGTGTGGTGACGTTCGCGGTCTGGACCCTGCTGGGCAGCGTGGCCGACGCCGTTGAACGCACCGTGACCGTCCTGGTGATCGCCTGCCCGCACGCCCTCGGCCTGGCCATCCCGCTGGTCATCGCGATCTCCACGGAACGGGCGGCCCGCGCCGGGGTGCTGATCAAGAACCGGATGGCGCTGGAACGGATGCGCACGGTCGACGTCGTGCTGTTCGACAAGACCGGAACGCTGACGCAGGGCGCCCCGGAGGTCCGCGCTGTGACCGTCCCCGCAGGGGAGAAAGAGGACCATATCCTGGCCCTCGCCGCCGCCGTGGAAGCGGACAGTGAGCATCCCGCGGCCCGGGCGATCGTCCGAGCAGCCCGCGGACGCGGCCTTGGAATCCCCGCCGCCACGGACTTCACTTCGCTGACCGGCCGGGGTGTCAGCGCCCTAGTGGAAGGCAGGCGGCTCCACGTGGGCGGCCCGGCGCTGCTGCGGGAACTCGGCGCCGCCGAACCCGCCGAGCTGGCCACCACCACTGCCGGCTGGGCGGACCGGGGTGCGGCCGTGCTGCACGTCATCGAGGGACGCAGTGTGCTCGGAGCCCTGGGCCTGGAGGACGCGGTCCGTCCGGAGTCCGCGCAGGCCGTGGCCGCGCTGCAGCAGCGCGGCATCAAGGTTGCCATGATCACCGGTGACGCCCGGCAGGTGGCGGCGGCCGTCGCGGCGGAGCTGAACATTGACGAGGTCTTCGCCGAGGTCCTCCCAGCGGACAAGGACCAGAAAGTCGCCGAGCTGCAGGGCCGCGGCCTGAAGGTGGCGATGGTGGGCGATGGCGTCAACGACTCCCCCGCCCTGGCAAGGGCCGAGGTAGGCATGGCCATCGGCGGCGGTACGGATGTGGCCGTGGAGTCCGCGGGGGTGGTCCTGGCCGGCAACGACCCCCGTGCGGTGTTGTCCATGGTGGACCTGTCCCGGGCCAGCTACCGCAAGATGTGGCAAAACCTGGTCTGGGCCACGGGCTACAACGTCATCGCCGTGCCCCTGGCCGCCGGGGCCCTGGCCTTCGCCGGAATTGTGCTCTCCCCCGCGGCCGGCGCCGTCCTGATGTCCGCCTCGACCATTGTGGTGGCCCTCAACGCCCAGCTCCTGCGGCGCCTGCACCTCAATCCGGCCCGGGTCGGCTAGGCGCCCGCCATGGCTGCCGCCGACCCCACGCCGTCGTTCGGACGGAACTTCGCCCGGCTGGGCCCGCGGATGGACGCGCGCGGGGCCGCGGCCCACCGGCGGCGCCTCGTAGCGGGTGCGCACGGCGCCGTCGTCGAAATCGGGGCAGGCTACGGCGCCACTTTCCCGCACTATCCGCCCGCGGTCACCGGAGTCATAGCGCTGGAACCGGACCCGACGCTCCGGGCGCTGGCAGTCACGGCCGCGGGGGCCGCGCCGGTGCCGGTGACAGTGCTCGACGGCGTCGCGGAGGCACTTCCGGCGGCGGACGCGTCAGTGGACGTCGTCGTCGCCAGCCTGGTGCTGTGCAGCGTGGCCGAACCGGCGGCCGTCCTGGCCGAGGCCGTCCGGATCCTCAAGCCCGGCGGGCGGTTGCTGTTCTACGAGCATGTCCGCTCCACGCACCGCCTGGCAGCCCTGGCGGAGGACCTGCTGACACCGCTCTGGAGCCGGCTGGCCGGGGGTTGCCATCCGAACCGGGACACCACGGCCGCCATAGTGCGGGCCGGGCTGGCCGTGGAGGACCTGGAACGGTTCGGGTTCGCGGCGCTGCCCGGCAACCCGCCGCTGGCGCACGTGCTCGGCTCGGCCGTCAAAGGCTGAGCGGCCCCGGGACCGCAGGCACCGGGGCCGCTGGTACCGCCTAGGCCTTCTTCGGCGGCAGGGCGAGCTTGAAGATCTTCGCCCAGGTGGACCCGACCTGCTTCCAGATGGGGCCGGTGGTGTAAGGCAGGCCGTAGCGCTGGCAGATTTCCCGCACCCTGGGCGCCACTTCGGCGTAGCGGTTCGAGGGCAGGTCCGGGAAGAGATGGTGCTCGATCTGGTGCGAGAGGTTGCCGGTCATCAGGTGCATGAACTTGGACCCGGAGATGTTAGCGGAGCCGATCATCTGGCGCACGTACCAGTCGCCGCGCGTCTCGCCGTCGACCATTTCCTCGGTGAACGTGTCCGTGCCGTCCGGGAAGTGCCCGCAGAAGATCACCGCGTGCGCCCAGACGTTGCGGACCGCGTTGGCGGTCAGGGTGCCGTACAGCGCCTGCTTGCCCGATCCGCTGAGCATGGCGACGGCGGGGGTGGCGGCATAATCCTTGGTGAACTGCTTGAGGGCCTTGCGGCCCAGCGCCTTGAGGTCCTTAGTGAGGGCCTCCTTGGACTTCCTGCCCTCGCGGTAGTCGACGAGCTCGAGGTCGTAGATGGCGATGCCCCACTCGAAGACCGGCGCGAGCAGCGCGTTGTAGAGCGGGTTGCCCAGGTTGAAGGGCTTCCATTCCTGCTGCGGGTCCATCCGCAGGAGGTTGTAGCCGATGTCGTTGTCCTTGCCCACCACGTTGGTCCAGCGGTGGTGCAGGTCGTTGTGGGTGTGCTGCCAGGAGCGGGCCGGTGTGACGAAGTCCCATTCCCAGGTGGTGGAGTGGATGTCCGGGTCGCGCATCCAGTCCCACTGGCCGTGCAGGATGTTGTGGCCCAGTTCCATGTTTTCCAGGATCTTGGCGAAGCTCAGCAAGGCCGTTCCAGTGGCCCAGGCGGCCTTGTTCTTGCTGACCAGCAGCGCGGCGCGGCCGGAGATCTCGAGTCCGCGCTGGATCTTGATCATCCGGCGGATGTAGGCGGCGTCATCGGAGCCGCGCTTGGCGAGGATCTCGTCCTTGATGGCATCGAGTTCGCGGCCGAGTTCAGCGACCTGCTCGTCGGACAGGTGCGCGGCGGCGGGCGGCCGCAGCAGCGGGCTGCCGGTCTCGGCCAGGGCCCCGGGCCGCTTCTTTACGACGGCGGCGCCTGCAGTTTCAGTGTCCGGCTTGTCAGCAAGTGTGGTCATAGGGTGGTTCTCCTCAGAGGTCGAGGTTAACGGGTCCGGCGGCTGCCGAAACACACGTCTGGATTAGTTGGCCCGGCTCGCCGTGGACTTCGCCGGTGCGCAGGTCCCGGACCTGGCCGGCCCGCAGCGGGATCAGGCAGCTGTGGCAGATACCCATCCGGCAGCCGCTGGGCATCAGCACCCCGGCGTCCTCGCCGACGTCGAGCAGCGGTGTGCTGCCGTCGGCGTCGACTTCGCGGTCCGAGGCCTCGAAGGTGACCAGTCCGCCGTCGTGCCCCGCACCGCCGGCCAGGCTGGTGCTGAAGCGTTCGATCGTCAGGGTTGCGGAAGGGTCGCTGCCGGGCTCGGCCGGGAGTTCCCAGAGGGCCTCGGCGTCGTCCAGGAAGCCCTCCGGGCCGCAGGCGTAGGCGGCACGCTCACGCCAGTCCGGGCACAGGGTGTCCAGTCCGGCAGGGGTGGTGAAGTCCAGCCGCCCCTGTTCGCCGGTAAACCAGTGGATGACCTTGAAGTTCGGGAACTGGTCCGCGAGCTCGGAGAGTTCCTCACGGAAGATGGCATCGGAGGCCGTCCGTGCCGTGTGGATGAGCACGACGTCGGCGTCCGGACGGCGCGGGACCAGGGTCCGGACCATCGACATCACCGGAGTGATGCCGCTGCCGGCCGTCAGCATCAGCAGCGGGCGGGGGTGCTCGGGGAGGACGAAATCGCCCTGCGGCGGCGCCAGGAAGAGGATGTCGCCGGGCTTAGTAGTGCGCACCAGCGTGCCGGAGACGGCACCCATGTCCGTCACGGTGATGGCAGGGTCCTCGCCTGCGGGGGCGCTCAGCGAGTACGAGCGCCAGTGCCTGACGCCGTTAAGCTCGACGCCGATGCGGGCCCACTGGCCTGCGCGGTGCGCTTGCCAGCCTCGGCCGGGACGGAAGAAAATGGTGGCGGAATCGACCGTTTCTGGAACCACCCGGGTGACTACGCCGCGCAACTGGCGGGCAGAGAACACGGGGTTGAACAGCGACAGAATGTCTTCTGGAGCTAGTGGGGTGGTCAGTAGAGATGCGGCGCGCGCCAGCTTACGGAGCCGGATCATTTATTAACCATATGTCAGTCTAAGTCATAATTCTTCACCCAAGGCATACGATCGACTCAGAGAAACTGTTTCCACGCAACAATTTTTGGATTTCCGCCATGGATGCTACGCCCGCCGCCCACCCCGCTTACCCCGCCTATGACCCGCCGTGGCTGGCGCTGCCGCGGGAGGTCAGCGACATGCTGCGCCCGCGAGTTCCCTTCATTGTGGAGGCCATCATCGAGGCGGTCCCCCAGCTGGTTCCCGCTTACGCCAGGCCCATCGAGGGCCGTTTTGGCCGGGGCCTGCGCCGCGGGGTCGCGACGGCGCTGGATCGGTTCCTGCAGCTTCCGGGCACCACCTTGCCGGCGCTGTCCGAGTCGAGCCGGCAGCTGGTGGCCGGACTGGGCAGCGGCGAGTTCCGGCAGGGCCGGAGCATGGATGCGCTGCTGAGCGCCTATCGGATGGGCGCGAGGGTGACGTTCCGCGAAATGTCGAAGGTCTCCGTGGACAAACACCTGGGCCAGAACGTGGTGGTGGACCTCGGGGAGTCGATCCTCGCCTACATCGACGAGCTCTCCGCGGTCAGCGCCGAGGCGTACGCCTTTGAACAGTCCGAACGCGCCGGGGCGGTGGACCGGCGCCGCACCGAACTGCTGGACCTGCTGCTGCTGGGGCAGGCGGACGAGGCGGCGCTGCGGCAGACGGCGGCGATGGCCGACTGGTCCCTTCCCGCCCGGATGGTAGTGGTGACGCTGCCGGTAGACCGCGCGGGCGGCCTGCGGCTCCGGCTCGGTCCCGGAACCCTGGTGATCGAACGCGAGACCGACGCCGTGGCGCTGGTTCCGGCGCGCACCTCCAAGGCCGCCCGGGCTGACCTGGCGAAGGCGCTCCGGGGCCGTGGCGCCGCCGTGGGGCCGGCCGGCGGCTGGGAAAAGGCTCCGGAGTCCCTGCGGCTGGCCGTGCTGGCGGCATCGGTCTTACCGCACCGCGAGGGCCCGGAGGACCCGCCGATCTGGGCGGACGAGCATCTCGCGGCGGTGGTCCTGGGCGCCGAACCCTCCGCCATCACCGAGTTGGCCAACCGACGCCTGGCACCGCTGGAGGGGCTCCGCCCGGCGCAGCGTGAACGGCTGGCCGAAACGCTGCTGTCCTGGCTCCGCCACTGGGGCCAGCGGGCGCCGGTGGCCGCCGAGCTGGGCATCCATCCGCAGACCGTTGGCTACCGGGCGGCGCAGCTGCGTGAGCTGTTCGGCGATGCGCTGGAGGATCCGGTGGCGCGGTTCGAGCTGCAACTCGCGCTGCACGCCGGGAAGCGCTGACCGGCAGACGGGGTCCGAGAAGGCCGTGCACGCGGACGCGGCGGTTGCGGTTAGCTGGCGGTCACCTCGCGGCTCTGCAGCCGCAGGTCGAGGTCGTTCATAACGATCGCGGCCAAGTCCTCGAGGGTGCGCGTGTCCTCCGCGGTGAACTTCCGCGGCTCCCGGTCCAGGATGCAGAACGTGCCGAGGTTGAAGCCGTCCGGGGTGCGCAGCGGCACCCCGGCGTAGAACTGCAGCCCGAAATCCCCGGCAACGAGCGGGTTGGACAGCGTCCGCACATCCCTCGCTGCGTCCTCGACGATCCAGGGGCCGTCCTGCAGGATCGCCGAGGCGCAAAGCCCCGGGTCCCGGCCGATCTCGGTGACCTCCGTTCCGTGGTGGGCCTTGAACCAGATCCGGTCGTGGTCCACAACGCTCACGATGGCGACCGGCACCGAGAACAGCCGGGCCGCGAGCGCCGCTATCCGGTCGAACGCGCCGTCCTGGGGGGTGTCGAGGATCCGGTACCGCTCGACGGCGCGCATCCGGCCCTCCTCGTCGTGCTCCACGGCCGCGCGCTGCTGCCGGTGCCGGCCGGCACCGTTGATGACTTCCTGGCGCAGGGCAAGGGAGACCTCCCTCGCGTGCGGCCGGGCTGCAGGGTCGCGGGACAGCATGGAGGAGAGCAGTGCCACCCACATCGGGGCTAGCTCCTCCGGGATCTGCGGGTCGTGGAGGAGCCGGGCCACCGCGGATTGGATCGGCGCGCCAGGGTACGCCATCTTGCCGGTCAGCCCCTCGAGCAGCACGAGTCCGAGCGAGTAGATGTCGCTGGCCGGGCCGGCCGGGCCGCCGCCGGCCTGCTCCGGACTCAGGTAAGCGGGAGTCCCCGAGGTGCCGCCGTCGTCGTCGGTGCGGTTGTGTCCCAGCATGGCCGCCACACCGAAGTCCGTCAGCTTTGCCCGGGGGCGGCGGTCGTCGTTGCTGTAGTCGACCAGCAGGATATTCGCCGGTTTGATGTCACGGTGCACGATCCCGCGGTGGTGGATGTAGGAGAGACCGTCGGCGAGGTCATAGCCGATGTGGGCCATATGGGCGGCGGAGAGCGGCCCCTGCAGGGACCGGTGGCGCAGGTCCTGGCCGCGGACGAGTTCCATCACGAGGTACGTGAGCCGGGCGTCGGGATTGCTGAGGTCGGCCCCTGCGTCGTACAGCGTCACCAGGGCGTGATGGCTTATCCCCGCGAGGATCCGCACTTCCTGACCCTGGCGGCGGGTGTGTTCGAGGTCGTCCGCACCGTTGCGGAAAAGCTTGACCGCCACCTCGCGCTGCAACAGTTCGTCGTGGGCCCGGTAGACGGTTGATTGGCTTCCCCTGCCAAGGAGGGCTTCGATCCGGTACCGCCCACTGAGCAGAGAGCCGGATTCCATAGTTGCTGTCAACGAGTTTTCTTGTTCCCTCGATACGGGTCCGCACATGGAATCGGACGGTGCAGTTCTTGAAGCCGACAGGATCGCCAGGCGCCCGCGAAATTAGCAAGGTTACTTATGATACCGCGGAATCCATATTCAGGAAGACCTAACCGCGGAAAAGTTTGGGCGCCCCGGCGGCAGTCCGACGGCGCCCTGCCGGTTATTTGGCCGGGTTGTGCGTGCCGATCGGCACAAGCGTCAGGTCGGGAAGGTTCTTCTCGATCCGGCGCAGCGCCCAGACGTCGTTGAAGAGGGCCAGGTATTCGCCGTCGGAACGCAGCAGCACCTCTGCGCCCTGGACGTTGGCCAGTGCGGGCATGGCGTCCGCCGTCGTGATCCGCGCCAGCGAGTAGGGCAGCCGCTCCAGCCGCATCGGGGCGCTGAAGTCGTGCGCCATCCGGTCCTCGACCACTTCGAACTGCATGGGGCCGACGGCGGCCAGCACGGGCGCCTGGTCACCGCGGATGTCCGACCGGAGTACCTGGATCACGCCCTCGTGCTCCAGCTGTTCGATGCCACGGCGGAACTGCTTGAAACGGCTGGGGTCCTTGGAGCGGGCCACCTGGAAGTGCTCCGGGGCGAACAGCGGGATGGCCGGGAACTCCACGGGCTGTTCCAGGAACAGGCTGTCCCCGACGCGCAGCGACGAGGCGTTCACCAGGCCCACGACATCACCGGGGAAGGCCTCGTCAATCACTTCGCGTTCCCGGCCGAACACCTGCTGGGCGTATTTTGTGGCGAACGATTTTCCGGTGCGGCCCTGGGTGACCACCATGCCGCGCTCAAAGACGCCTGAGCAGACCCGGATGAAGGCCACGTGGTCACGGTGCGCCTTGTTCATACCGGCCTGGACCTTGAAGACGAACCCGGCGAACGGGGCGTCCACCGGCCGGGCGGCGCCGTCGACGTCGGGCCGGGGTGCTGCCGGCGGTGCGAAGTCCACCAGGGCGTCGAGGATTTCCTTCACGCCGAAGTTCAGGGCGGCGGAGCTGAACAGAATCGGCGTCGCCTTGCCCGCATGGAAGGCGTCGACGTCGAACGCGAGGTTGGACTCGATCACCAGGCCGGCGTCGTCGAGGGCGTTGGACCAGTCGCCGCCCTGGCTCTCTGCCGCCTCCTCCGGGGTGAAGTACTCGGTGAGGGCAATGTTGGCGCCGGCGTTGTTGCGCTTGAACTGGGCAAACCGGTCGTTGCGCAGGTCCCAGACGCCGCGGAAGTCACCGGAGATGCCGACGGCCCACGTCAGCGGCATGGGCTGCAGTCCGGTGCGTTCGGTGATCTCGTCCATGAGGGCCAGGGCATCGAGTCCGGGCCGGTCCCACTTGTTGATCACGGTGATGATGGGCAGGTTCCGCTGCTTGCAGACCTCGAAAAGCTTCATGGTCTGGGTTTCCAGGCCTTTGGCGGCGTCCACCAGCATCACTGCGCAGTCGACGGCGGCCAGCACGCGGTAGGTGTCTTCGGAGAAGTCAGCGTGTCCGGGAGTGTCCAGGAGGTTGATGACGGTGTCGCGGTAGGCGAACTGCAGGGCCGCCGAGCTGATCGAGATGCCGCGGTCCTTTTCCATCTGCATCCAGTCGGAGACGGTTTCCTTGCGGTTGGCCTTGCCGCTGGAGGCGCCGGCGGTGCCGATCACCTTGGCGTGCAGGGCCAAGGCTTCGGTCAGGGTGGACTTGCCGGCGTCAGGGTGGGAAATGACTGCGAAGGTCCGTCGCCGGGCTGCCTGCTTGTGAATCTCCTGGACTCGGGCGGGGCTGTGGACTTCTTGAGACACGGTGCTACTTTCGCTGCGGCTGTGGACGGGTCACGGCGCGGAGAGCCCGCGGTACACCCAAGGCTCCAAGTTTATCGCAGGCGGCGGCTGGCCCGGGCTGGCCGGCGAAAATGCGGTTTCCGGCGCCGCCCGGAGAGACAGTTCCGCGGCACCTCCGGACGGACCGTGATGGGCCACTTTGGGGCTTGTCCGTGCGGAAACCGGGCCGGGTTGCCCCTATGATGGTCCATACGGGAAACCGGGCATTTTTGTTCTTGCCGGCCTATGATCGAAAACCGATAAAAACCGGCGCACTAGCGGACTGCGTTCCGCACCTTTGAAGGGAAAACCTATGGCTCGGAGTCCCGAAGATGCACTGAAGGCGACGCTGGCCAGGGTTGCACCGGGGACGGCCCTGCGGGATGGCCTGGAGCGTATCCTCCGCGGACGGACCGGAGCCCTGATCGTGCTGGGCATGGATAAGACCATCGAGTCCATCTGCTCCGGCGGCTTCGAAATCGGCATCGATTTCTCCCCCACCCGGTTGCGTGAACTGGCGAAAATGGACGGCGCCATCGTCTGTGACAAGGATGCCGGGAACATCCTGCGCGCCGGTGTCCAGCTGGTGCCGGACTCAAGCATCGAAACCCAGGAAACGGGCACCCGGCACCGGACCGCGGAACGTGTGGCCATCCAGTCCGGTGTCCCGGTGGTTTCGGTGAGCCAGTCGATGCAGATCATCGCGCTCTACGTCAACGGCCTGCGGCACGTCCTGGAGGGCTCCGAAAAGGTCCTGGCCCGCGCCAACCAGGCCCTCGCCACCCTGGAACGGTACCGCTCACGTTTGGACCAGGTGACCAGCTCCCTTTCGGCGCTGGAGATCGAGGCGATGGTGACGGTCCGGGACGTCGCTGTGACCCTGCAGCGCCAGGAAATGGTCCGGCGCATTTCCGAGGAGATCTCCCAGTACGTCCTGGAACTCGGCGAGGACGGCCGCCTGCTCTCGCTCCAGCTGGACGAACTGACGGTGGGCCGCGGCCCCGGCAGCGACGTCATCATCCGTGACTACTCCAGCCCCAGCGCCTCCGCCGCGGACATTGAGGACGCCGTCAAGTCCCTGGTGAACCTGGGCCCCACCGAACTTATCGACCTCGGCAGGATCGCGGGCATCGTCGGTTTCGCCGGCGGCGAGGCCAACCTCGACGCCGTGGTGCAGCCGCGCGGCTACCGTCTGCTCTCGGGCCTGAAGGCCGTGCCGAAGGCTGTGGCCGACCGCCTGGTGGACCACTTCGGCGGACTGCAGTTCCTGATGGCGGCCACAATCGATGATCTGATGACAGTTGACGGCATCGGCGACCAGCGCGCCCGGACGGTCCGTGAAGGGCTGAGCCGGATGGCCGAGGCCAGCCTGCTGGACCGGTTCCTCTAAGGCATTCGGCGTCCGGGGCCTAGCCGAGCTGGAAGACGGCCTTGGGGCTGGTCTTGTTGCCGAGCCGTGCTGTGAAGACGTAGTAGGCGCCGCCGCCGCCGGGCTGGGCGTCGACCACCTTGCAGCCCTCGGTGGAGCGTTTGCGGTTCCACGGGAAGTTCGCAGTCTCGGTCCGGCCGGCGGGGATTTTCTTGACCAGGTCATCGCTCTCCGCCTGGCAGTCCCGGGAGGAGAAAATCCGGTCCGACCCGCTGGTGACCAGATACTCCATCTGTGAAGTGCCGATGTTGACCTCGCACGCCACCCGGTTCTTGTTGGTGACCTTCAAGGTCAGCAGCGGGCTCTCGTCGGGGCCGTAGGCGGCCTTGTCAGTTGACGCGGTGACAGTCAGGAGCTTTTCGTCGCAGCCCGCGCCCGAGGTGGACGTGGGGGTGGCGGACGGGTCGGGGCCGCCAGTAGCGCCCGGGGTCTGCGGGGAATCGGAGGCCGTGGCCGCCGGCGCCGGTCCCTTGAGGGCGGCCGAAATCGCCGCGAAACCTCCAACGGCGAGCGCGATGACCAGCAGCAGGACGGCCCCCACAACCAGCCTGCGCCGGCGGTAGACGGGGCTGAGGGGTTTCCGGGCCGGCCGGCGGCCGGCCCCGGCCTTTGCGCCGGAGGAACCCTTCGGTCCCGAGCCGCGCGTTCCTGAGTTGCCTTGCCTGACCATGCTTCTAGGCTAGAGAACGCTGCGGGTAATGCTGCCCCACCACGCCGCCGGCCGCCTTATGGTGCGCGTCTCTATTAAGCTGGGTCGATCAAAGCATTAGCCGAACCCCCAGCCCTTCCAGCAACCGCGCCCGTGCCGGTCCCGCCTGCCCCGGCCGCGCCAGCCCCACTCATTCCGTTGGCCGAACTGCACACCGCCCTGGCGTCCTGGTTCGCCGGGACGGCCCGGGACCTCCCGTGGCGCGACGCCGGCTGCTCCGCCTGGGGCGTGCTGGTCAGCGAGGTCATGCTTCAGCAAACCCCGGTGGTCCGGGTGCTGCCCGTGTGGGAAGAGTGGCTTCGGCGCTGGCCGGCTCCGGCCGATCTTGCCCGGGAAGCTGCCGGCGAGGCCGTCCGGTCCTGGGGCCGGCTGGGCTATCCGCGGCGTGCCCTCCGGCTGCATGCTGCCGCCACCGCCATCGTGGAAAACCACGGCGGCGAGGTTCCCGGGAATTACCCGGAGCTGCTGGAGCTGCCGGGGGTGGGCAGCTACACGGCGGCCGCCGTCGCCGCGTTCGCGTTTGGCCGCCGGGCGACGGTGGTGGACACCAACATCCGCCGGGTCCACGCACGGCTGTTCGCCGGATCCGCGCTGCCGGCGCCGGCCCTGACGGCCGCTGAAATGCGGCTGGCCGAGCAACTGCTGCCCCACGACGGCGCAGAGTCCGTGCGCTGGAACGCCGCGGTGATGGAGCTGGGTGCGCTGGTCTGCACCGCCCGGGCGCCCAAGTGCGGCAGCTGCCCGGTCCGAGGAGCCTGCGCCTGGCTCGCGGCCGGCGAACCGGCGCCCACCTACACTCCCAAGGGGCAGGCCTGGCATGGCACGGACCGGCAGGTCCGCGGGGCGGTGATGGCGGTCCTGCGGCTGGCCGAGTCCCCCGTTGCCCGCGAACTGTTCTCGGATGCCCCGGCGGACCTGGGCTTCGAAGCGGACGGGATCGGCGTACCGCTCGCAGCGCTGCACCGGCTGAATCCGGCGCCCGAACAGCTGGACCGGGCCATTGCGGGGCTGCTCAGCGACGGCCTCGCCGAACTGCAGCCCGCGGGTTTGCGGCTTCCGGGCTGAGGACGCCCTAGGGTTCGCCGAAGCCGGCCTTGATCAGCCCGCCGAGGTAGTCCACGGCCCGGGCAGCGTCCGCGCCGCTCGCCTCGATGTGCAGCACCGTCCCCTTGCCGGCGCCAAGCATCATCAGCTCCGTCATGGAGGCGCCGTCGACGCCGTTGACGGTCACCTCCGCGTCCATCCCGGCAAGGCCGCCGGCGATTTTCGCAGCGGGCCGGGCGTGCATGCCCGCCTGGTTGATCAGTTCGAAGTCGCCTTGGGCGTCCGGCGGTTGCTGGTGCGGGTGCCCGGCTGCATGCGGATGCGCCGGTGGACGGTAGACAGCTTCAGCCGCCTCCTTGACCGTCGCGGCGTCGGCGCCGGCCTGGGCCGATACCGCGGCCGCCACCAGTCCCTCGATCAGCGGGGCCTCGGCCAGGTGGATCGAGCCCGGGTCGGCGGCGAACTCCACCGCGGACTCCGCCGTCATCACCGCGGAGCCGAGGTCAGTAAGCACCACAACGCCGCTGTCCCCGGCGGCCCGTTCGAGGGCGTCCATGACCTTTTCCAGGCTGGTGCCGATCCGCCCGTCGTCGGTGCCGCCCGCCGCCAGGATCGTCACGTCGGGCGCCATTTGGGCGGCGAGTTCGACGGCGCCGTCGGCGATTTTCTCGCTGTGCGAGACGACGACGAGCGCGACGGTCATCCGGCCGCCCCCGCGGCAGCCCGCAGGATCAGGGCGGTGGAGACGGCGCCCGGGTCGCGGTGGCCGATACTGCGCTCCCCCAGGTAGCTGGCGCGGCCTTTGCGGGCCTGCATGGGATCGGTGGAGACGGCGCCGGCCTCGGCTGCCTCGGCGGCCGCCACCAGGACCTCCCGGACGTCGCCGGCACCGGCTGCTGCGGCGGAGGCGTCCACGGCGGGCGTCCAGGCGTCCACCATCGTCTTGTCCCCGGATTCGGCCTTGCCGCGCGCCACAATTCCGTCGCGGGCGGCCTGCAGGGCTCCCGCGAGGGTGGCGGCGTCGATGTCGGCGGCGTCCCCGAGTGCCGTGGCAGCGCGGAGGAACGCTGTTCCGTAGAGCGGACCGGCCGCGCCGCCCACCTTCGACATCAGGGTCATGGCGGTCAGCTTGAGGGCAGCCCCGGCGGTCTCGGGCGGCGTCTCAGCGAGCTTGTCCATCACAGCTTTGAAGCCGCGGTCCATGTTCTCGCCGTGGTCCGAGTCGCCGATCGGCCGGTCCAGTTCGATTAGTTCCACCCGGTGCTCCGCCATGGCCTCCGCGGACAGTGTCAGCCACCGCACCGCCCAGCCGACATCCAGGCCCATGCTCAGGCTCCCCAGCGCAGGGCGGCGGTGTGCACCGGCGCGTCCCACAGCCCGGTCATCTCGTCATCGAGGCGCAGGACCGTGATGGAGCAGCCCTGCATTTCCAGGGCCGTGATGTAGTTGCCCACCAGTGAGCGGGCCACGGTGACGCCCTGGTCCGCGAGCCGCTGCGCCGCCCGGCGGTAGACGATGTACAGCTCGCTCTGCGGGGTGCCGCCCATTCCGTTGACGAACAGCAGGACCTTATCGCCCGAGGCGAGCCCGAGGTCGCTGACCACCGGGTCCAGCAGGCGGTCCGTGATGCCGTCGGCAGGTTCCATCGCGATTTTCTGCCGGCCGGGCTCGCCATGGATGCCGATGCCGATCTCGATTTCGTTGTCCTCAAGCTCGAAGCTTGGCACCCCGGCGTGCGGAACGGTGCACGCGCTCAGGGCGACGCCCATGCTGCGGACGTTCTGGTTGACGCGGTCACCGATGGCGGCGACGGCGTCCAGGCTGTCGCCGCGCTCGGCGGCGGCGCCGGCGATTTTCTCGATCAGGACGGTGCCTCCGACGCCCCGGCGTCCGGCGGTGTAGAGCGAATCCTGCACGGCGACGTCGTCGTTGACCAGCACGGTGCGGACTTCCACGCCCTCGGCCTGGGCCAGCTCGGCGGCGGTCTCGAAGTTCAGGACGTCGCCGGTGTAGTTCTTGACGATGTGCACGACGCCGGCGCCGGAGTTGACGGCCAGTGTGGCGGGTAGGATCTGGTCCGGGGTAGGCGAGGTGAAGACCGCTCCCGGTACAGCGGCGTCGAGCATGCCCATGCCCACGTAGCCGCCGTGCAGGGGTTCGTGTCCGCTGCCGCCACCGGAGACGAGCCCGACCTTACCGGCCACCGGGGCGTCCTTGCGGACGATGAATTTTGGATCCGGATGGACGGTCACGAGGTCGGCGTGCGCCAGCCCAAACCCCTCCACTGACTCGTCGACCACTGCTTTGGGATCGTTGATGAGTTTCTTCATGGCTGTGCTCCCTGGATGGTTGTCCTGGCTGCTTGTCTCGACCCTACTACCGGGGCCCGACCATTGGTAGGCTCCGGATTCCGCCCCCGCAGGAGCGTTCAGGTGCCTGGTGTGGCCTGTGGTGTAAAGCCCGGCCAGGCGCCGGGACCAAGGGCGGTCCGGGCCTGCAGCCTGCGGGCGGCGGCGTCATCGGCCCCGGCGCCAGGGCCGGAGCCTAAGGCGGGGTCCGTGCCGGATGGATCCGGCTGGACGGGCGCGGCGTCGATCGACATTTGAAATGCGGAGAAATCTGGAAAAACCACGCGATTGTGCAATTTCTGCCTCCGAAGCTGGTGGCCCTCCCCATTGGGCCGCCATCAGTTTATCCACCATGTTGATTTGGCGGAAGGCCCGTTCGGCAGGGGCAGCTGAGGCTTAGATCGTACGGATCATCCGGGTGTTGCCGAGGGTGTTGGGCTTCACCCGGGCGAGGTCCAGGAACTCCGCAACACCCTCGTCATGCGAGCGCAGGAGCTCCGAATACACCACTGGATCCACGGCCGTCTGGTCCGCCATCACGTCAAAGCCGTGTTTCTTGAAGAAGTCCACCTCGAAGGTAAGGCAGAACACCCGGGAGATGCCCAGCGCCTTGCCGTCCTCCAGCAGCCGCTCCACCAGCAGGTGGCCGACGCCCTTGCCGCGCCACGCATCGGAGGTGGCCAGGGTGCGCACCTCCGCAAGGTCCTCCCACATCACGTGCAGTGCCCCGCAGCCGATCACCTCGCCGTCGGCCGCTTCGGCTATCCGGAACTCCTGCAGGCTCTCGTAATAGGCCACCGTTTCCTTGGCCATGAGGATCCGCTGATCGGCCAGGGGTGCCACGAGGGTCTTGATGGCGGCGACGTCGCCGGTGCGGGCCGGGCGGATGCGGATCGAGTCAGTCACAGCCCCAATCCTACGGCGCGGGTTGCGGGAGGCCCGCGCCGGGCCCCGAGCAGGGGCCCGGCGGGGGGTTTAGAGGCCCAGCTCGTCCGGCACGGGCAGGTCCTTGTCCAGCAGGTTCCGGGCCAGGAAGTGCTCGACGACGCCGTACCAGACCTTGGCATGCTGCGGCTGCAGGATCCAGTGGTTTTCGTCCGGGAAGTACAGGAACCGGTGCTCGGTCTCGCCGTTCTCGTCGGCCGCCAGCTGCGATTTGGACAGCAGCTCGTACCAGAGCCGCAGCCCCTCCCCAATGGGCACCCGGTAGTCCTTGTCGCCGTGGATGACCAGCATCGGGGTGCGGATGTTCTCCACGTGCAGGTGGGGCGAGTTCTCCGCGGCCATCTCCACGGTCATTTCCTTGAGCCAGTACTGCGCGGCGTCGGTGGTCGGACCGAACTGGTCCAGGGCCCACAGGCTGGCATGCGTGACGATCGCCTTGAACCGGTCCGTGTGCCCGGCCACCCAGTTGGCCATGTAGCCGCCGAAAGACCCGCCCATGGCCGCGGTGCGCGTCTCGTCGATGTCGGCGCGCTGCTCCACGGCGTCCGTGATGGCCATCAGGTCCTGGAAGGGTGCCTTGCCCCATTCGCCCCAGCCGCGCTGGATGTGAGCCTGGCCGTAGCCGGTGGACAGGGCCGGGTCCGGGAGCAGGACGGCGTAGCCGCGGGCCACCAGCAGCCACGGGTTCCAGCGCCAGGTCCAGGCGTTCCAGGATCCCAGCGGGCCGCCGTGGATCCAGAGCAGCAGCGGGGCCGGGTTGCCGGCCGAGGCGCCTTCCGGCAGTGCGAGGTAGCCGGGAACGCGGTCGCCGGTGGCGGACGTGGTTTCCACCCGCTCCAGCGTGCCGCGGTAGGCCGGGCGGTCGGCGGGCGCCGGCAACCTGGTGACCTCGCCGCTGGCCAGGTCGATCCGGACCGCTTCGGCGGGGAATTCGTAGGAGCTACGCAGGGCGTAGGCCGCCGTTCCGTCCGGCGAAACCGAAAGATCGGTGTACGCGGCGGCGTCGGCCGTCAGGCGCACCGGGGCCGCATCGCCGGCTGCGTTGCCTGCGTCGTCGGGCACGTCGATCCGGAATACCGGGGACGCGCCGTCGTCGTCCGCGGTCACCAGCAGGGCAGAACCGTCCGGCAGCCAGGCGGCGGGGTGGGGCCAGCGGTCCCAGTTGTGCGCGAGCGGAGTCAGTTCCGCGTCCGGGGTGCCGAGGTCGAGGAGGTGCAGTGACACCCGTGGCGCCTGTTCCGGCGTGGTGTCGGATTCGCTGACCACGGCGAGGGTCCGGCCGTCCGGGCTGACCGGGCCGGGGAAGTAGCTCATGCCTTCGGTGTCCAGCAGGACCTGCCGCGTGCCGGTGGCGACGTCCACGGCCACCAGCATGGTCCGGGAGTCCGCGTTGGCCAGGGGCCGGGTGAAGGTGCTGTAGAGGGTCTTCCCGTCGGGGCTGACCACGGTTTCAGCGTCGCGCAGCCCGTTGCCGGCATCCGGGGTCAGGTTCCGCAGCTTGACCGGGGCCGCGGCGTCCACGGTCGCGGGCTTGCCGGGTTCCGGCTGGTCCCCGGGTACGACGGCGAAGAGGCGCGGCTGGGCGGGGCCCAGGTCCGCGTCCCAGTACCGCACGGGATAGCCGCTGTGCAGGATCGCGGCCACCTTGTTGTCCTGCCTGGCCTTGCGGCGCTCCTCGTCGTTATCCTCGCCGGTGGACCCGGCGAGGACTGAGGCCGTGACGAACAGTGCGTCCGCCTGTTTAGCGGCCAGCAGGCCGCTAACGCCGCCGGCCCGTGACAACGCAACCCGGGCCTCGCCGCCGTCGGCAGGAAGGACCCAGAGGGCATTGACCGGATCGGCGTCCGGGCTTTCCGGGTCGGGACGCGCGGAAGTGAAGTAGAGGCTGCCATCGGCGGCGAACACGGCGCCGGCCTCCCCCTTGGCGCTGCGCGTGATCCGCCGGGCCTGCTTCTTCCCGGCCGGATCCAGTTCCCAGAGGGCGGTGCGGTACTCGGTGCCCTTGTCGTTCAGCGTGGCCACGGTGGTGACCAGCCTTCTGCCGTCCGGGCTGAGGGCCAGGCCGCTGACCCTGGGGATCGCGAGGTAGTGGTCCAGGTCGTGGAACGGGGTCTCGGGCTGTTCAGCCGGGGTCTGCATGTCAGTAGAAGCCATGCCCCGATTCAACACGCCTTGTGCCCCGGATCACACTCCGTTCACTGAGAGTGAAACACTCACTTCAGACTGAAATGCTGCCGAATCGGAGCGGACTTTCAGGGAGTGTTGGCATGATGGGTCCATGAACCCTGAAAAGTCCTTGCCCCGACGCTCCCTACTCCTTGGTGCCGGCGCCCTGGGCGGCAGCGCCTTGGGCCTCTCGGCCTGCGCAGGTTCGCCCGCTGGGCCGCCGTCGTCCTCAGCGGCAGCGGGCCCGTCGGTGCCGGCTGGCACCGCCGTCCGGATCGGCAAGTTGAGCGAGGTGAAGGTCGGCTCCACCGCCACGGGAAACATCAATGGCAAGACGGTGGTGATCTTCCGGCAGGATGACAAGACCGTCGTGGCGTACGACGCGGCCTGCACCCACGCCGGCTGCCCGGTGGCCCCGGCCGGACAGGACTTCCAGTGCCCGTGCCATGGATCCTCCTTCAAGGGCTCCGACGGCAGCGTGGTCAACGGTCCGGCACAGGCGCCGCTGGCGAAGCTGAACGCGGCCATCGACGGCGAGTGGATCACGGTCAAAGCCTGAGGCCTGCCGGGCAGGACCGACGCGGGCCGACGCAGGACAGACGGCAGCACAGACGCACAGAGGGCCCCGGCCGCTTCCTGGGAAGCGGCCGGAGCCCTCTTGCATTCGTAGCTTTTGCGCCTAGACGCTCGGAGCGATCTCCGGGATGCGCGGCTTGGCGTTACCGGCGAAGGTGAACTTCGCCTCGTCGCCTTCACCCTCGACGTCCACCACCACGATGTCGCCGGAGTGCAGTTCGCCGAAGAGGATCTTCTCGGAGAGCTGGTCCTCGATCTCGCGCTGGATGGTCCGGCGCAGCGGCCGGGCGCCCATCGCGGGATCGTAGCCGCGGGTGGCGAGCAGCACCTTGGCCGCGGGCGTGAGCTCGATGCCCATGTCCTTGTCCTTGAGGCGCTTCTCGAGGCGGTTGACGAACAGGTCCACGATCTCGATGATCTCGTCCTGGGTCAGCTGCGGGAAGACCACGACGTCGTCAACACGGTTCAGGAACTCGGGGCGGAAGTGCTGCTTGAGCTCCTCCGTGACCCGGGCGCGCATCCGGTTGTAGCCGGTCTGCGTGTCCGTGCCGGACTGGAAGCCGGTTGCAACGCTCTTGGAGATGTCCCGGGTGCCGAGGTTCGTGGTCATGATGATCACGGTGTTCTTGAAGTCCACCACACGGCCCTGGGAGTCGGTGAGGCGGCCGTCTTCGAGGATCTGCAGGAGCGAGTTGAAGAGGTCGGCGTGGGCCTTCTCCACTTCGTCGAACAGGACCACGGAGAACGGACGACGCCGGACCTTCTCGGTCAGCTGGCCGCCTTCCTCGTAGCCCACGTAGCCCGGAGGGGCACCGAAGAGCCGGGACACGGTGTGCTTTTCCGAGTACTCGGACATGTCCAGCGTGATGAGGGCGTCTTCCTCGCCGAACAGGAACTCCGCGAGGGCCTTGGCGAGCTCGGTCTTGCCGACGCCGGTGGGGCCGGCGAAGATGAACGAGCCGCCCGGGCGCTTCGGATCCTTGAGGCCCGCACGGGTGCGGCGGATCGCCTGGGACAGGGCCTTGATGGCCTCGTCCTGGCCGACAACACGCTTGTGCAGTTCGTCTTCCATCTTCAGCAGGCGCGAGGACTCTTCCTCGGTCAGCTTGAAGACCGGGATACCGGTGGAGTTCGCCAGCACCTCGGCGATGAGATCCTCATCCACCTCGGAGATGTCGTCCATGCCGCCGGTCTTCCACTGGCGTTCCTTCTCCGCACGCTCGGCAATGAGCTTCTGCTCCTTGTCGCGCAGTGCGGCGGCGCCCTCGAAGTCCTGCGCATCGATCGCGGATTCCTTCTCGAGCTTCATGGCCGAGATCTTCTCGTCCATGACCTTGAGCTCCGGCGGGGCGGTCATGCGGCGGATGCGCAGCCGCGCGCCGGCCTCGTCGATCAGGTCGATGGCCTTGTCCGGCAGGAACCGGTCCGAGATGTAGCGCTCGGACAGGCTGGCCGCCGAAGCGAGTGCGCCGTCGGTGATGGTCACGCGGTGGTGCGCCTCGTAGCGGTCACGCAGGCCCTTGAGGATCTCGATCGCGTCGGCGACGGAGGGCTCCTTGACCTGGATCGGCTGGAAGCGGCGCTCCAGGGCGGCGTCCTTCTCGATGTGCTTGCGGTATTCATCCAGGGTGGTGGCGCCGATGGTCTGGAGTTCGCCACGGGCCAGCATGGGCTTCAGGATCGACGCGGCGTCGATGGCGCCCTCGGCGGCACCGGCACCCACCAGCGTGTGGATCTCGTCGATGAACAGGATGATGTCACCACGGGTGCGGATTTCCTTCAGCACCTTCTTCAGGCGCTCTTCGAAGTCACCGCGGTAGCGGGAGCCGGCCACCAGGGACCCGAGGTCCAGGGTGTAGAGCTGCTTGTCCTTGATGGTCTCGGGGACGTCGCCGCGGACAATCGCCTGGGCGAGGCCTTCGACGACGGCGGTCTTGCCGACGCCGGGCTCACCGATCAGCACCGGGTTGTTCTTGGTGCGGCGGGAAAGGACCTGCATTACGCGTTCCATTTCCTGCTCGCGTCCGATCACCGGGTCAAGCTTGTTCTCCCGGGCGGCCTGGGTCAGGTTGCGGCCGAACTGGTCGAGGACCACCGAGCCGGCCGGGGTGCCTTCAGCCTGGCCGGAGCCGACGCCTGCGCCGGTGGTTTCCTTGCCCTGGTAGCCGGAGAGCAGCTGGATGACCTGCTGGCGGACACGGTTCAGGTCCGCTCCGAGCTTGACCAGCACCTGGGCCGCGACGCCCTCGCCCTCACGGATGAGGCCGAGCAGGATGTGCTCGGTGCCGATGTAGTTGTGGCCCAGCTGCAGGGCCTCGCGCAGCGAGAGTTCCAGCACCTTCTTGGCC
>NZ_JBFTNO010000005.1:0-37887 GCF_056397525.1 Arthrobacter sp. 05L45_2
GGCCGGGACCCAGCAGCAGAAAGCCGCCGAGGGCCTGCGCTCCATCTCCAACGAACTCCACACGATGGCCGCAGCCTCGGACCAGCCCGGCGTCGCCACCGACCTCATCCGCCAGGCCGCGGAGCAGTCCTCCTCAGTGGCCTCATGGCTGGACAACCGTGACCCTGGGTCGCTGCTGAACGAAGTGAAATCCTTCGCCCGCCAGCGTCCGGGCACCTTCCTGCTGGCCGCCGCCGGCGCCGGCATCCTCGCCGGCCGCCTGAGCCGCAGCCTCAGCGCGGGAGCTCCGGACACGGCCGCGACGGCCTCGTCCCCGTCAACCCGGCCGGCCGCCCCCATCACCCGGGTTCCCGATGCCGGCGTCGCGGTCCCCCCGCCGCCGGTTAGCTACCCGGAAACGACGACGGCGGGCGCCGCCGGAACGTACCCGGAGACCACGACGGCGGGCGCCGAGACCTACCCGCCCAGCCCGCTCGAGGGTTCCGGCACGCAGGCGGACCCGTGGGCCAACGACCCGCTGGCCGCCGATCCCTACCGTATTGACCCGGCCATTGATCCCGACCGTAAGGATCCGTTCGACGGAGGCCGTCGATGAGCAGCGAGATGCCTACGGGCGCCCCGATGCCTCCAACGGAGGCCCACGTCAAAGCCGAAACCAACTCCCTGGGCGATCTGCTCGGTGACGTTACGCGGGACATGTCCACCCTGATGCGTCAGGAAGTGGAACTCGCGAAAGCCGAGCTGAAGCAGACCGCCGGCCGGGCCGGCAAGGGCAGCGGCATGTTTGCCGGTGCCGGCATTGCCGGCCACTTCGTCCTGCTGTTCCTCTCCCTTGCCCTGTGGTGGGGACTCGGAACGCTGATGGGGCTGGGATGGTCCGGCGTCATCGTCGCAGTTCTCTGGGGCATCATCGGCGCCGTCCTGGCCTCGGTGGGGCGCAAGGAACTGAAGGCCATCAAGGGTATGCCGCAGACGGCGGAGACCCTCCAGGAGATCCCCCCGACCCTCAAGCCCAGCCACTAGAGCGAGGAAAACACCATGAGTGAAAACCCGGATGCCATCCGCGCAGACATCGAAGCAACCCGCGCCCGGCTCGGCACCAACGTCGATGCCGTCGCGGACAAAGTGACCCCGTCCCACATCGTCCAGCGCCAGACGGACAAGGTAAAGGACGCAGTCTTCGGAGTGAAGGAGAAAGTCATGGGAGCAACCGACCACACGGCCGGCAACGTGCACTCCGCCGGCGGCAGCGCCGCCGCGCACCTGAGCGATGCCGGCTCTGCCGTCGCCGACGCGCCGCACCAGGTAAAGGTAAAGGCCCAAGGCAATCCCCTCGCCGCCGGTCTTATTGCCTTCGGCGCTGGCCTGCTCGTGTCCTCGCTGGTCCCTGCCAGCCAAAAGGAACGCGAAGCGGCCGACGCGCTGAAGACGGCCGCCGAGCCGCTCACCAACGAGCTGACCGAAGCCGCGAAGCACGTGGCCGAGGGCCTCAAGGAGCCTGCCCAGGACGCCATGGAGAACGTCAAGGCCACGGCCTCCGACGCCGCCCAGAACGTCAAGGGCGAGGGCCAGGTTGCCGTCGCCGACGTGAAGGACCGCGCGGCCGACGCCAAGGACAACGTCCAGCAGGCCTAGCCAGACCCGGCAGACGGCCGGCTGCCCCGCTGACGCGTGTGGGCAGCCGGCCGCTGCGCTTAACCACGAAAGAAGATTCCGATGGCCAAGAACCACACTCCGGCTCAAACCGGCTCCATGGACGACGCCGAAACCGCCGAGAGCAGCACCGCCAAAGCCCGCACTGCGCCCGCACCGGATGACTCCCGCAAGCCGGAGCGCCCCACGGATGTCAGCAAGCCCTCCTGGAAGTACATCGCCAAGAAGACCCTCCGCGAGTTCACCAAAGACCAGTGCCCCGACCTGGCCGCATCGCTGACCTACTACTCGGTGCTCTCGATCTTCCCGGCCCTGTTGGCGCTGGTTTCCCTGCTGGGCCTCTTCGGAGACGCCCAGAAAACCACATCGGCGCTGCTGGACATCGTTCAGGGAATCGCGCCGGGCGAGACGGTCAAGACGCTCCGCCCGGTGGTGGAGGAGCTGGCCGGCTCACCGGCTGCGGGCCTCACGTTCATCCTCGGCCTCCTCACCGCACTCTGGTCCGCCTCCGGCTATGTCGGGGCGTTCGGCCGGGCCATGAACCGCGTGTACGAGATCGACGAGGGCCGGCCCTTCCTCAAGCTGCGCGGCACCATGCTCGGCGTCACGGTCGTCAACCTGCTGATCGTCGTAGTGCTGGCCGCGATGCTCGTGCTCAGCGGGCCCGTGGCGGAGTCCGTCGGGAACATCATCGGCCTGGGCGCGGCCTTCCTTGCCGTCTGGAACATCGCCAAGTGGCCGGTGATGCTGGTGCTGGTCATTGTGGCGATTGCCATCCTCTACTACGCCACCCCCAACGTGAAGCAGCCGAAATTCCGCTGGATGAGCATGGGATCAGCCATTGCCCTCGTGGTCTTCCTGGTGGCTTCCGTGGCCTTCGGGTTCTACGTGGCCTACTCCAACAGCTACAACAAGACCTACGGGGCCATCGGCGGAGTGATCATCGCGCTGCTCTGGCTGTGGATCCTGAACATGTCGCTGCTGTTCGGCGCCGAGTTCGACGCCGAAACCGAGCGGGGCCGCCAGCTCCAGGCCGGCATCGAGGCCGAGGAGACCATCCAGCTCCCGCCGCGGGACACCAAGCAGAGCGACAAGCTGCAGGCCAAGGAGGAAGAGGACATCAGCCGCGGACGGGAGCTGCGGGAAGAACACAGCGGCCGCGGTCCGCGGGACCAAAGCCCCTAGCCGCCGGGGGCCGCGCCGGTTGTAATAGGCACACGCACCGCTGGGGGTGCTACGTCCGCCTAATCGGGAGGATCCATGCCGGCGCCCGCAGCAGGTTCAGGTAGAGCCGCCGTCGCCGTGGGCTATGACGGCTCCGAATCCTCGCAGCTGGCCGTCCGCTGGGCCGCCGAGTACGCCGCCGCCCATGATCTTCCGGTCCGTGTGGTGCACGTCTGGGTCTGGCCGATGTTCACCAAGGACCTGGGCCCGGTCAAGGGTGTTGCCGGCAGCGGCCTCCGCCACTCGGCGGAAGCCATCCTCGCCGAAGGTGTCGGCCTGGCCTACGGCGTGGACCCGGGGCTCGCCGTCGAGGGCGTGATGGAGGCTGGACTGCCGTCGAAAGTCCTGCGGGAGGCGGCCGACGGCGCGGCCCTTCTGGTGGTGGGCAGCCGCGGGATGGGCGGGGTCCTCGGCCACCTGGCCGGATCGGTGTGCCTGGAGCTCGCCGGCGCCGCGCCGTGCCCGCTGATGGTGGTCCGCCGGCCGCACCTGCCCGGCCGGCCCGTCTTCGCCGGCATCGACGCCGAACCCGGCAGCTCGGCGGTGCTGGCTGCCGCCGCCGGGTTGGCCGCCGCCACCGGCGCCGAACTCAGGCTTATCCACGTGGACCCGGGCCGCGGCGGGGAGGGCRCGGACCATGGCCGGCACGCCCCGCTGCACGGCCAGGAGCTGTTGGATTACGCGCTGGGGGCGGCCGAAAAACTTGCCCCGGCCCTGCCCGTCACCGGAACCCTGAAAGAGGGCCACGCCGCGGCCCGGGAACTGGTGGACGCCGCCGAGGACGCGGATGTGCTGGTGCTCGGCACCCACCACCGCGGGCGGGGCATAGGCAACACAGTTTCTGCAGTGCTGCACAAGGCGGCCTGCAATGTCATGATTACCCGCTGATTCCGGGCTCCGGGACACGCGGCCGCCGCACCCGGGATCTGGAGTCGGGCCAGAAAGGGAGGCTCCGTGCGAGCCTGGTGGGTTGCGCAGCCGGGACCGATCGACACTGGTCCGCTGCTGGCCGGCGAGCGCCCCGACCCCGTCCCCGGCCGCGGGGAGGTCCTGGTGCGTGTCCGGGTCTGCGGGGTGTGCCGCACCGACCTGCACTTGGCCGAGGGTGACCTGGCGCCGCGGCGTCCCGGAGTTATCCCCGGGCACGAGGTGGTCGGGGAGGTCATTGGCAACGGCGCGGGCGCCACCCGGTTCCGTCACGGCGAGCGGGTCGGCGTGGCGTGGCTCGGCGGGACGTGCCGTTCCTGCCGTTTTTGCCTGCGGGGCCAGGAAAACCTGTGCTTGTCCCCCACGTTCACCGGCTGGGACCGGGACGGCGGCTACGCCGAGCTCATCACGGTCGCCGAAGACTTCGCCTACCGGGTGCCCGATTCTTTCCGTGATGAGGAGGCGGCGCCGCTGCTGTGCGCCGGCATCATCGGCTACCGGGCCCTGCTCCGTGCCGAGCTGCCCATCGGCGGGCGGCTGGGCATTTACGGCTTCGGCGCCTCCGCCCACCTGGCCGCGCAGCTTGCGCTGAACCAGGGGGCCAGGGTGTACGTGATGACGCGGTCGCCCGCGGCGCAGCGCCTGGCCCTGCAGCTCGGGGCCACCTTCGCCGGCGGCGCCGACGACGACCCCCCGGACCCGCTCGACGCGGCCATCCTGTTCGCCCCGGCCGGCAGCCTGGTGCCGCCCGCGCTGCGGGCCCTGGACCGGGGCGGAACCCTCGCCGTCGCCGGCATCCACCTCAGCGAGATCCCGCCACTGGACTACGCCGCGGACCTGTTCCAGGAGCGGCAGCTGCGCAGCGTCACGGCCAACACCCGGGCCGACGGTGAGGAGTTCTTCCGCCTCGCCGCGGAGATCCCGCTCCGGCCCACCACCGTGGTCTACCCCTTCGACGCCGCCGACCTTGCCCTGCAGGACCTGGCCGGCGACCGGGTGACCGGCGCCGCAGTCATCCGCGTTGCCCCGTGACCGGCTGCGGGAATTCGTGCTGCTCCCCGGCCCGGAGCAGGATCTCGCGGTTCCCCACCCGGACCAGGACGGGGGCCGCGTCCCCCGGGGCGGCGGCCACCAGCAGCCGCCCGGTGTCCAAGTGCACAGCCAACAGCTGGTCGCGGTAACGGACGCTGAAGTCGACGCGGCGGAGCTCGGCCGGGAGCCGCGGCGTGAAGCCGAGGGCGTCGCGGGTGATCCGCAGCCCCGCGAAGCTGCGCTGGACAACGTCGATCGTGCCGGCCATGGCGCCCAGGTGGATGCCCGAGCTGGTGGTGCCGCCCTGGGTGTCGTCCAGGTCCGCGTCCAGGGCCTCCCGGAAGGTGGCCCAGGCGCGTTCCGGATCGCGCTGCGCGAGGACCGAGGCGTGGGCCACCCGGCTCAGGGTGGAGCCGTGCGCCGTGCGGGCAAGGTAGAAGTCCACGGTCGCGGCCATCTGCTGCGGGGTGACCGGGTACCCCAGCCGCCCCAGGAACCCCACCAGCTGGTCCTCGCCCAGGAGGTAGAACAGCATCAGGACGTCCGCCTGTTTGGCCAGCCGGTAGTGGTTAGTGCTGTCCCCCTCCGCCTCCAGGATCAGGTCCAGCCGCTCAATGTTGCGGTACCGGCGGCGGTAGCCGGCCCAGTCCAGTTCCCGGAGCCCGCCGTAGCCGGCGAACTGGCTGATGATGCCCCCGCCGTGGAACGGCACGAACATGCGCCGGCTCAGGGTCGCCCAGTGCGCAATCTCGGCCGCGGTGATGCCCAGCCGCGCCCGGAGGTCCGCCATGTCAAAGCCCTGGACCGACCGCATGATCCACTCCGCCTGGTCGAAGACCCAGGCGGCCATGACGTTGGTGTACGCGTTGTCGTCCAGGCCGCCGCCCGGACGGTCCGGCGCACCGGTGTGGTACTCGTCGGGGCCCATAACGCCGCGGAGGTGGAACCTGTCGCCGGCGGCGTCGTAGTCCGCCATGGAGGCGAACAGGCGTGCGACCTCGACAATCAGTTCCGCCCCGTGCCGGGTCAGCCAGCCGCGGTCCTGGGTGGCYTCGAAGTAYTGCCAKGCGTTGTAGGCCACKGCCAGGCCCACGTGSCGCTGSAGGTGCGAGTAGTCCGGCAGCCAGTGCCCGGAGAGTTTGTTAAAGAGCAGCCGGGGTGTCTGCTCGGTGCCGTCGCTGCCGCTTTGCCACGGGAAGAGCGCGCCGCGCAGCCCGGCCGCCCTGGCCGCGTCGCGGGCTGTACCGAGCCGGCGCCAGCGGTAGTCGATCAGTTCACGGGCAACGGCGGGAAGCCGGGAGTTCAGCACCGGCAGGACGAACAGCTCGTCCCAGAACACGTGGCCGCGGTACCCCTCGCCGTGCAGCCCGCGGGCGGGCACCCCCGCGTCCAGCTCGGCGGTGTGCGTGGTCAGCGTCTGGAGCAGGTGGAAGACGTGCAGGTTCAGGATCAGCTGGGCCTGGGCCGGGGCATCCGATTCGATGACGAACGGTGCCAGGAGCAGGGACCAGGCCTTTTCGTGCTCCGCGAGGAGCGTCTCGAAGCCGCCCGCGCGCGCCAGCACGGCCTGCGCCCCGGTGAGTGGCGAGGATACGGCGTGGTCCCGCGAAGTGGCGATCCCCACCGTCTTGGTGACCGTCACCGGGGTTCCGTCCGCCACCGGGATCTCGAAGCGGTGCGCGTACAGTCCGCCCTGCCGTTCAAAGGTGCCGTTGGCCGGGCCGGAGACTTCGGTGCGCAGGGCCAGGGCGACGCCGATCCCGCTTTGGCTCGTCTGCACCTGGACGCAGAGTCCGACGGCGCCGCGTCCGGCGTCGCTGTCCGCCGCCTGCACGTCCGTCAGGTGCCGTTTGGACAGCTGCGCATCCTCCGGGACGTTGGCATTGGTGACGTCTGTATCGCAGCCGCTGCGGACGCTGATGCTTCCGCTCCACCCGTCGGCGGTGAGCACGGTCTGCAGGGCGGCGAGGTGGGGGTCGGCCATCGAGACGATCCGGCGCTGCACCAGCTGAAGCCGCCGCCCGGCGTCGTCCTCCAGTTCCGCTTCCCGGGTGAGCAGTGCGCGCGTGAGGTCCAGCGTGCGGCGCTCCCGGCGGAGCGCCAGGCCGCCCTCGGACCACCAGCCGCCGTCGCCGATCCGCACGTCCAGGTGCAGCCAGTCGGGGATGTTGACCACGTGTTCGTCCACGGTTTTTTGGCCCTGCACCACACTGTCCAGCCGGTTGTAGACCCCCGCCAGGTAGGTGCCGGGATAGTGGATGGCGCCGCCGCGGTGTTCCGGGGCGGCGCCGCGGGTGGCCAGGTATCCGTTGCCGAGGGTGGTGAGGGCCTCGCGGTGGCCCTCGTGGGCCGGGTCGAAGCCCTCATAGACCAGCTTCCACGGGTGGGTGATGACCAGGCCGATGTCGAGTTCACCGACGTCCTCCACCACGATGTCCGCGCCGGCGGCCTCCAGGGCGGCCCGCCGCCCGGCCCGGTCGATGCCGACCACCAGGCCGAAGCCCGCCGCCATGCCCGCTGCCACGCCGGCCGCTGTTGCTTCCACCGCCATGGCCCGGTGCGGCGCGATGTCCAGGCGGCGGACCGCTGCCAGGGCGGGCGGGACCGCGCCGGGGTCGTCCCGCCCCGGCCCGCGTCCCTGTCCGCTGACGACGACGTCGAAGACGCTGTCCAACCCGGCGGCCGCGAGCAGCGCGCCGGCGTCGGGGGCGGAGGTGGCCAGCAGCACCGGGACCCCGCCGGCGCGGAGCCGGTCGAGGAGCGCCACGGTGCCCGGGTATGCCCGCTGAACGGTGTCCAGGACCACCTCGAGGGCAAAGACCACCCCGTCGACGGGCGCCAGTGCGGCTGCGGCTGTGGGCGACTCCGTCATGCGCTATTCGTACCAGTCATCGCGGCTGCGTGACAGTGGCGGGCGGCCCGGGGATTGGGCCGGTCCGCGCAGTAGGATGCAGGTATTCGCAGATGCCGGGTCTTGGACGAGGGTCTTGTACGAGGGACGAGGCGGGACAGCCGTGAAAATTGCGCTCCGGTATCCGCTGGTTGCGGGTACGGTCGCCGCCCTGCTGGCGGTGGTGCTGCTGCTGGCTTCCGGGCAGGAGCCCATCGCGCGGATCGCGGCGAGCATTTACGCCCTTGCCGTCGCCGCCTATCTCGGGGTGGGTATGGTCCGCAGGCTGGTCCGCGGCCAATGGGGCATCGACATCCTGGCCGTCACCGCGATCGTCAGCACCGTCCTGGTGGGCGAATTCGTGGCTTCAATGATCATTGTGCTCATGATGGCCGGCGGAACGGCCCTGGAGGACTACGCGGCGGGCCGGGCCAAGGGTGAGCTGACGGCCCTGCTGGAGCGGGCGCCGCAGACGGCCCACCGGGAACGCGCCCCGGACCAGGACCCGGCAGCCACTGCCGGAGAAACCGCCCCCACCACGGACGGCCAGCATGAGGACGTGGCGGCCACCGACGTCGCGGTCGGCGACATCCTGCTGGTGCGGCCCGGCGAGGTGGTGCCCCTGGACGGGGTGCTGCTCTCCGGATCCGGGACATTCGATGAGTCTTCGCTGACGGGCGAGAGCCTGCCGGTGGAGCGGGCCGCCGGCGACGGACTCATGAGCGGGTCGGTGAACGGCGAGGCGGCCATCCGGATGCGGGTGACGGCGCGGATGGAGGACTCCCAGTACAGCCGCATCATCGCCCTGGTGAAGGAGGCCGCGGAGAGCAAAGCGCCCATGGTCCGGCTGGCCGACCGGTATGCGGTCCCGTTCACTGCGCTCGCCTACGTGCTGGGCGCCGTCGGGTGGATCATCAGCGGCAGCCCGGCCCGTTTCGCGGAAGTACTGGTGGTCGCGACGCCGTGCCCGCTCCTGATCGCCGCGCCGGTAGCGTTCCTGGGCGGCATGAGCCGGGCGGCCCGCGGCGGAATCATCGTCAAATACGCCGGGGTCCTGGAGCTGCTGGGCCGGATCCGGACCGCTGCGTTCGATAAAACGGGAACCCTCACGTACGGCCGGCCCGCGCTGGTCGAGATCCGGACCGCCGGCTCCTTTTCCGAGGACGAGGTCCTGCGCCTGGCCGCCTCCGCCGAGCAATATTCCTCCCACGTGCTCGCCGCATCCGTTATGGACGCCGCCCGGTCACGGACCCTGGCCTTCGAAAGCGGCTCCGGGGCCACCGAATACGCCACGCACGGGGTGCGGGCCAGGTTTGGCGGCCAGGAGGTCGCCGTGGGCAAGCCTCAGTTTGTGGCGGAGTCGGCCGCCGGAGTGGAGGAAACGGACCTGGCCAGCGGGCAGCTCGCCATCTACGTCGGTGTGGGCGGGGAATTCGCCGGCTGCCTGGTGATGAGCGACCCGATCCGCGGCGAGGCCCGCCGCACGCTGGCCGAGCTCCTCGCCCTGGGCGTCACCGAAACGGTCATGCTCACCGGCGATGCCCGGCCCACCGCCGAACACATCGCCCAGGCAGCCGGGCTCACCGACGTCCGGGCGGAGTGCCTGCCGCCGGACAAGGTGGAGGCGGTGCGGACGCTCCCCCGCAGGCCGGTCATGATGGTGGGCGACGGCGTCAATGACGCACCGGTCCTGGCAGTCGCCGACGTCGGGATCGCCATGGGCGCGCGCGGCTCGACGGCGGCCGGTGAGTCCGCCGACGTCGTGATCATCCTGGACGACCTGTCCAAGGTGGCCTCGGCGGTGCGGATCGGGCAGCGGACGGTGAAGGTGGCGTTGCAGAGCATCTGGATCGGCATCGCGTTGAGCGTTGCGCTGATGATCGCCGCGGCGGCGGGCTACGTTCCGGCGATTGCCGGCGCCCTGTCCCAGGAGCTGGTGGACCTCGCCACCATCCTGAACGCGCTGCGGGCCCTCAGTTCCGGGCAGCCGCGGGGCCCGGGTGGGACCCGCCACGAGATGCCCACCAGCAGCGAGAGGACAAAGAAAAAGCGCCCCAATGCCCAGGGCCACGGCGGCAACAATCCGGACGATCCGCTGCAGTTCCAGTGCCAGGGGGCTCGGCGGACCGTGACTATGGCGGGGAGGAGTYCACGGAGTTTGGCAGCGGCATGTTGGGCCCGCTCCTGCTGGATCTAGGCGAACACCCCGTTGACCACGATCACCACCACGATCGCGACTCCCAGCTGCGGCATCCCGGCGAAGAAATGTGTCAGCTCCGCGAGCAACTTCCGCCAGGCGGGCACCGCACGGACCTGGGGCAGCCGGTTGGGCCCGGTACGCCCTGCAGGATTGGGATTTGGGGGCACTTGGTTCCCCGTCTCCGAATACGACACTGAAGTCGACCGTGCCAGCTCGTGGCTGATGAAGGGCCTACCGCCGGAGGACGCAGCCGCCCGGACCGTTCGCTATCTTGAGCGGGACTGGGGTGTCCAGATTCTGGCCGGCAAGTTGGAACTACTTGCTCAAGGCCTCGGCGGCGTCGACCTGTCCGAATAGTACGCAGGCAGCTAAGGGTCMGGGCGCCGAGGCTGCCAGGAATCCCCATCGAATTCGGGAGCGCCTTCCAGGCCACCGGCGTACACCACCCGGTACTCTTCAATTCATGACGCCAGCGATCGCCCTAGCTTTCTGTGCCTTGCTCGGACTTCTTGCCGTGTTTCAGCTTCTGCTCATCATCGGCCTCCCGTTCGGCCGGTTCGCGTGGGGCGGCCAAAACCCGGTGCTTCCGGCGAGGCAACGGATCGGAAGTGCAGTCGCAATCGTGGTCTACGCGGCCTTTGCGGTGGTCGCGCTCGAGCGGGCGGCGCTGGTTTCGATCCTGCCGGAACCCCTCATAGCTGTTGTCGCAATGTGGGTAATTGCGGCCTATCTCTTGGTTAGCGTGCTGCCGAACCTTGCATCAAAGAGTAAGTACGAAAGGCGCACGATGGCGCCCGTGTCACTTGCGCTTGCTGGTCTCGCATTCCTGGTCGCCGTGAGTTGAGCTGGCCGCGAGCGCTTGCGCCGGTACGGAGTTTTCGAATTCTCGTTACATTTTTCTGTCTGCCGGACATTAACTGGGCATGAGCCTGCAAACTATGGGGGAAGGCGTGGATCTGGAGAGGGAACAACGGTTCCTGGCCGCTCACGCGGAGACTCATGACCGTATCTATCGCTATTTTCGTCGAAGGACGGACAGCGCCGCCACCTCCGAGGACCTGTCTGCAGAGGTCTTCAGGATTGTCTGGGAGAAGTCCGGACATGGGGATGACCTCGCGGCCATCGTCATCTTCGGCGTGGCCAAGAACGTGCTCCGAAACCATGACCGGTCGATGTCCCGGTCCGCCGGACTCATCGGGGCTTTACGGCTGGAGCGCATGGACGGAACATCCGCGGAAGGATCTGACGTCCTGGACGGCATCGGCCTCTTGGACCCGAAGGAGCGGGAGGTGTTGCTGCTGACGTACTGGGACGGACTGACCGCTGTGGAAGTATCCCTGCTCCTGAACATCTCAGCGGCTGCGGTGCGCATGCGCTTGCACCGTGCCCGAAAGGAACTCGCCCGAATACTTCCGAAACAGACGGTGCCAAAGGGAGCAGCAGAATGAAACAAGACCAAACTGTCGCCGAGCTGCTCTCAGCTGCCGATCCTGCCCTCGCGGTCACCGAAGACGAACTGGTTCACAGCCGCCAGCGGTCACTAGCCTTCGCGGATTCCGAGGTGACCCACATCGCCGTCGGCGGTTCCGTCCACGATTTCCACCGCGCGCCCGCCAAACGACGTTGGGGCCGGTTGGTCGCGGCCGGACTTGCGGCTGCGGCAGTCGCTTCCTTGATACTCGTCGCCTCGAACCTCGCCTTGCACTCCGACGACACGGCGGCCGGTCCGGCTGTCGCCGATGCCACGGCCACGGCCACCACGGCTGCTACACCGGCCAGCACGGGGAAATCGTCCCTGACCGGGGCAACGGTCGCAGATTCGTTCGGGAATGTGGACTACTACACCACCGTCCGTGGTGACACGGCAGCGGACGTTGCTACGTCCTTTCGCATATCCGAAGAGAAGCTCGATGAATTCAACGGGCTTCTACCCGGGAACGTGCTCGCACCGAACACTAAGCTTCGACTGATCCCGCCGCCGGGGCCGATGACGGGCGCAAAAGGGACGGCCGCCGTCGACGGCAACGGCATCCCCACGAGTTACACCATCGAACCCGACGACACCCTTGGCGGGATCACGTACCGGTTCGGCATAACCGAGGAGCAACTGGCCGAGGCGAACAAAGTCCCGTACGTGTACGAGAAGGGCAACAGATACTTTGTCGTTGCCGGCAAACACATCCGGCTGCAGAAGAATCCCGTTGACAGCCGATCCGGCACGGGACCAACCGTCAACAACTCATTCGGACTGGCCGTCTTCTACAGCACCGTTGACGGCGACTCCCCCGACAGCCTGGGCTACAAGTTCCGCGTCACCACCGGCCAGCTGCTGCAGTACAACCCGTTCCTGGCCGCGGACCGGCCCATCCCTCCGGGGACCAGGGTGAGGCTTATACCCGGTGAGCTAAAGATCGACGGCGCGCAGGGCACGTTCACGGCCGACGCCAACGGGATTCCCCAGACCTACACCACCGCGCCCGGGGACACCGAACGCCAGATAACCTTCCGGTTCGGGCTCTCGGAGGTGGCTAACTTGGATTCGGCGAACCGCCCGCTCACCGGCCCCGGCCGGGTCTGGTACGAGTTCAGCGACCTGCCCTCCGGGGAGGTGGCCCCGGGCCAGACCATCAGCCTCAACCTGACCAGGCCCCTTCACAAATGACCCACGGAATCCACGGACCATGCCGTTGCCGCGTATAGGCTCTGCTTGTTGTAGCCCGCCAGGGCTGTAGCGGTCCGTGTCCCGCCCGTGAGAAGGAAGCGCCTACCCGCATGAGCTACGAACAGCCGTCCCCCTACCAGCAACCGTGGCCGGCTCAGCACCCGGGGCCGCTGAGTCCTGCCGGGTTGCTCTCCCCGCGGGACGCCCAAAAGTCCCAAAGGTGGAGGCTCATCCTGGGTTGCACTTCGTTGGTCCTCACCTTGTTCTCTGGCTTCTATGCCTACACGAACATCGCCTCAGTCATCCGTGCGAAGAACGCCATCGAGGCTTCTGGCGGCTTCGTCTCGGAGAGCGCCATGGCCCTGGCCGTTGCGATCATCGGGATCTTCTGTGTCCTTGCCATCGCGTACACGGGCATCGGTGCTTGGAACATCGCCGCCCGGCACTCTACAGCTAAGCCTCCCCTCATCGCCGCGATTATCCTGGCCGCCGCGGCCTGCGTCCTCATTGTCGTCTACATTGCGGCCAAGCCGGCCGGGGGATTCCAGATCGGCGGTCTCAGCCTGAATGCGCTCATCGTTGCCCGCGCTGCTATTGTCCTGCGGCTGAAGCCGACCGCCGCCCATACCCCGGCGCCCGATTGGGCCAACTGGCCGGCCGCCCGACGAACCTTGGGGGATTGATGCGGCAGGAACTTTTGGATCTCCGTCCGGCACCTCAGGCAAATAGGCCGCCTGCGCTACCCATCGTTTACCTCGTTCTCAGTATCTGCGCCCTGGCAACAACAAGCACCGCCGCCCTCCTGTGGTCTCCCATCGACACGGACTTTATTTCCCGCGCCGACGACGCCGGGTGGGATACAACCATGCTCCTGCCCCACCAAATGGAACTCTCCATCGTCGTGGACGCGTCAGTGCTCCTTGCACTTGCCCTGGTAGTAACCGCGACCTATGGAGTCTGGGCCTCCCGCCGACGGGTGAAATCGCCACGCTAGCCGAGGAGAATCATCATGAATCTTTTCCGGGCTGGCGGCGATGGAGAGTCGGGGAATGATCAGCGCAGCGGATGGTGAGGGTTTCGTGGTTCGTGTGGGGGGCCGGCCGCGGGATGAGGTCATGCAGTTGCTGCGCCGAGCCGACGTCCTGCTCAATGTTCACGCCGAAACGCTGCTGGCGCACCCCGCGTTCGACGCCCCGGAGGGTCAAAGCCTCCGAATCGTGGAGCGAACGGTGGAGCAACTCGGCTTCACGCATGGCGCGGTTCAGTCCGATGTCTTCAGCGCTGCAGAAAGTCAAGGCCTCGCGCTCTGCCCCCTGGTGACGGGCCCCCATCTCCGGTTGGCGATGATGGGCCAGTCGAACGCGCCGGACTCCAACTTGTCTGCGGGCCGCGCACCGGCAGGAGCAATCCACGTCGCTTCCGAACCGCCTAGCGAGGACGTGGAGTACCCCAAGGGTTTTTACCTCCGTGTCGTGGACGGCCGGCCCTGGTTGCGGGGTTACCGGTGCGATGACGCGTACACGTGGACACCAGACCAACGCCTTGCCTTTGTCATGCCAGGCGGCGCCTAAAGGCCGACGCCTTCTCTGATTTCTGGGAGACAGTCCGACGTGTGGTCTGGCTCCATGCCGGACTGTGGACAACTGCTGACTAGGTGTGTAGCTATTGAAGGGCCGCACGCCCGTGAGTCCCAGCCTGCGGCCCACAGCCGTAGTCACATCCACTATTCAAGCCGCGACCCTGGAGGCACAGTGAAGCTCCTGCTCACCTCGGGCGGTGTGACAAATCCGAGCATCCGGTCGGCGCTCGTCCAGCTTCTCGACAAGCCGATCAACGACCGCCCGATCGCCGGCGACCAGCGCTACGGCGGTCCCGGCTACTCGAAGGCGGAGATCGACGCCGCCCGCAGCCTTGACCGCTTGGCACGGGGCTGGGCACCCATTGAGCCGCCACAGTCCGGACGGATAGCCTCAGTTGCCGGCGGCGGCAGGCCTCTGGCGGCCCAGCGAGCGCAGGTACGCGCCGAATCCCTGCGGCGCCCGCGCCTGGGTCCGGCCGGAGGTCACCACCCGCATGGTGTCTGTGGCGAGGACGGTAAACGCGAGGCCGCGCAGGCTCTGGACCAGGGTGCGGTCCTCGTGGGATTCCAGCGGGGAGAAACCGCCCGCGGCGAGGTAGGCCGAGGCGCGGACACCGAAGTTTGCCCCGTAGATGTGCGGGTGGTTTTCCTCGAAGGGGTGCCGGTCGAGCCAGCGGCGCAGCAGCTCGGGATCCATCCCGGCTGGATCGGGTTCCACGGATCCCAGCACGGCGTCGGCGCCGGCTTCGGCGAACTCGAGTTGACGCAGCAGCCAGTTGGCCGGGACCTGCGAATCGGCGTCGGTGTTGGCCAGCCACGTCCGCCCGGGCCACGGCAGCGGTGTGGTGCGCTGGCCTGGGGTGCGCCGCGGGGGTTTTAGCACGGCCGCGCGAACACCGGCGGCCCGGCTCGCCCCGGCGCTCCCCAGCCGGACTTCAAGGGCGCTGAAGCGCGGATCGGCGTCGACGTACCGTGCGGCGATATCCGCGGACCCGTCGGTACAGCTGTCCAGGACCACGGTTACCCGGACGGCGACGTCGGGGCGCCGGCGCTGCAGCCCGTCGGCGGCGCACTGCACCGCCGCAAGCGCGCGCTCAAGATGCTGGTCCTCGTTGTGGGCGGGCATCACCACGGCGATGGCGTCGATGCCGGGCCGGCGTTGCGGGGCCAGGGCGGAGGCCGCCTGGCCGCTCACGGGAGCGCCCCCGGGGCCCGAAAGACCTCCAGCACGAAGTCGCGCTCCCGGTACTGCCCGGCGTCGGCCCACCCAAGCTGCTGGCGGGCAGCGGCGTGGACCGAATCGCCGTCGAGCTCCCAGCCGTCAATCGGGTGCCGCCAGTGGCACAGCGCCAGGGTGCCACCGGGCAGCAACGCCGCATCGATCCGCGCGAACAGTCCGGACAGTTCCTCCGGCGAGAGGTAATAGCCCACCTCGGAGACCACAATCAGGTCAAAGTTGCCCTCCGGCCAGTCGTCCGGCACGGTAAGGTGGCGGGTCCGGGCGTCCGGCAGGTGCGCCAGCCGCCGCGCCGCGTGCGCCAACGCCGCGCTGCTCGCGTCGACGGCCACGAAGCTGCCGCAGCGTTCCGCGAGCTCCACGCTCAGGGTTCCGATCGAGCAGCCGATTTCCAGCCCCGCAGAGTAGTTACGGCCCGGCAGCGCCGCGAGCGTCAGGGCCCTTTTGCGGTGTTCGTACCAGCTGGTGGTGTACTCCCAAGGGTCCTCGGCGCGGGCGTGGACCGCATCAAATAAGCCCTCCGCGTCCGCTGCGGCGTAGCCCCGGCCGGCTCCTGCGGGCGCCTGCGGGCGCTGCCAGGCGAAGGTCTCCCAAGTCCGGGAGAAGTGCTCCAGGAACGGCGCCGGGAGCAGCACCTCATCTCCCGGCTGCCCGGAGAGCGGCAGAACCTGGGAGGTGTGCGCCGCCATGGCCTGCGCCTTGGCGTGCTGCTCCGCCGGAGTCAGCGGGAGCCGCAGCCAGGTCTGCCAGGCCGGGTCCTGGGCGCCCGCCCACAGCCAGTACCAGACGGGGTACTCCAGCAGCCCGTGGCCCGCGGCGGCGGCCGCTTCCGCCGCGGCCGATCCCAGGGCGTCGTGGTCCGTGTGCCCGTCGTTCCGGTAGGGCGCCACGAGCACGATCCGGTCCGCGGGCAGGCCGGTGGCGGCGGCAGCCTCCCGGACCGCGGCCAGGACCGCCGCCCGGTGGTTGGCGAGTTCCCCGTCCGGAAGCCCGAGGTACCGCCAGCCGGCATCCGGGACAAGGACCCCGAGCGCCCCGGCGAATTCGCGCAGCCGCAGCTGGGCCAGCTCCGCCGGAGTGGTGCTGGGCGAATCGGGGTGCGAGGCTTCCCCGGCCGTGCAGAGCACCACCCGTACGTCCGCGCCGAGCCTTTTCAGCCGGGCCATGAGACCGCCGGCGCCGAGGGATTCGTCATCCGGATGGGCGGCCAGGACAATAAAGGCCCTGCTGGCCAGGCCGGCGTCGTCCAGCGGAAGCTCGGGCAAAGCGGTGAGACCGCTCTGCGCCCACTCGGCCTCGCTGGTTCCGGCGTCCTGGTGCGAAAAGGTCACCATGCGTGGTCCCCCTTGAACGTCAGGGCACCCAGCTGGGCGTCGTCGCGCATCGCGTGGTGCTGCCGGATGTAGAGCGCGAGGTCGGCCATCCGTTTGCCGTAGCGCCGGTCGAACGCCAGCGGCCCCGGCCCGAGGTTCTGGCTGACCAGCGCCTGGATGCGTTCGACGGCGGTGGCCACACTGCCGCGGATGCGCAGCGCCTCACTCCAGGCGCCCGGTCCGGAAAGTTCACCCGCGTCGATCCGGGCCGCCGTCCGGGCGAGGTACTGGGTGAGGCCGGCCAGGGTGCGGTCGATCTCGCCGAGGTGCGCGAGGGCCAGCTGGTCCGGTTCGCGGCCGGCGTCAGCGGACTTCTGCAACGCGTCCAGGTAGCCGCGGGCCACGGCGACGGCGCCGCCCAGCCAGCAGGCGGCGACCCCCATCCCGCCCCAGGCGAAGCCCGGACGCCGGTAGTACCAGCCGTCGCCCCCCAGCGGGACGGCCGGGACTGAAGCAAAGTGCACCGTGCCGCTGGGGATTTCGCGCAGCCCCAGGCTGGTCCATTCGGGGTCCGCGAAGCTGACGCCTGCGTCGTGCAGGTCCACGGCGAAGGCAGCACGGCCGCCGCCGTCCAGGTGCGCGGTCACCACGGCGTGGTCGAGTTGCGCGGCGATGGAGCACCACGGTTTGGAGCCGGTCAGCACGACGCCTGCGGCGTGGTCCTCGGCGTTCAGGGCCAGCCCGGGCCCTTCAGCGGCGAAAACCCCCCAGGTGCCCTCGAATCCGACGACGGCGCATCCGGCGCCTGGTTGTTGTTCGCCCGGCGGGGCAGCCGCCTGGGCGAGGATTGCCCCGGCGTCCAGGTGGGGTTCGAGGATGCGGCCGGCGGCAACGTCGACGGCGGTCACTGAGGCCAGGAGCTCCCAGAGGAAGGCGGTCCGGCCGCCGCCGGGCCGGGGCGCGGCCGCTCCCGCATCCGTGGCAAGGGCCAGAAGGGCAGGCACGTCCCCGACGGCGGCCTCGGCGGCGGCCAGCAGCGGCCCGAGTGCGGCCAGCTCGTCCGGCGCGGAACTGATCCGCACAGGCCCGGGGTGGGGGGCATTCTGGGTCGGGCTCATTCTCTGGCCTGCTCCTTTGCGACGATGGTCCGTGCGGTAAGTGCTGTCAGTGCCGGAACGGCTGCCGCAGCAGTCCGCCGGCGAACTCTAAGCATACTTACCATTGTGCAGGGCCGTGTCGCGGGGAACCTACCGGACCAGGGCGAGGGCAAACCCGTCCCAGCCCTTGGAGCCCACGGTCTGGATGACCGTGGCATCCAGCCGGGGGTCCGAGCCCATCATCTCCAGCGAGGCAACAATCCCCGGGGCGTTGACGGGGTCCAGGGCCGGYTCSAGSACMGCGCCCTCCCACACCACGTTGTCCATGACCACCGTGGTGCCCGGCCGGCCCAGCCGGATGGCCCACTCCAAATACTGCGGGTTGTTTTCCTTGTCCGCGTCGATGAACACAAAATCAAAGGGCCCGGCCCCCTCTTTTTCCAGCGCGGGCAGCGTGTCCAGGGCCGCGCCCACCCGGATGTCAACGAGGTGCCCCAGCCCGGCGTTCTCGAGGTTGGCGCGGGCCACCTCGGCGTGCCTGGGCTCGTATTCGCAGGTGACCAGGCGGCCGCCGTCGGGCAGGCCCTCCGCCATCCAGAGGGTGCTGAACCCCGCCAGCGTTCCGATCTCCAGCACCCGGCGGGCGCCCGAGAGCTGGACCAGCAGCTTCAGCAGCTTGCCGGCGTTCGGGGCGACTTCGATGGGCGGCAATCCGGCGTCGAGGGCCGCCGCGGCGGCATGCCGCAGCGAGTCGTCGGGGCGGATTACGGCACCGGAGAGGTAGTCCTCGACGGCGATCCAGCGGGACGTGGGCTGATGCTCGATCATGCGGCCAGTCTTCCAGCTGGGTCCGCCGGTGGGTAGGCCCCAAAACCACGGGTCGGCCCCATCTGTATAGTTGTATACAAGTATATTTTTTAGCGGGACAGCACAATGTCAGAGGCACAGGCACGCAACACCGGAGCCCACTACGTATATGGGGAGCTGAAGCGCCGCATCCTGGACCTGGAACTCAAACCCGGGGAGCGCCTGTACGAGCCAGCCATGGCTGCCGCCCTCCGGGTCAGCCGCACACCGCTGCGTGAAGCCATCCGGCGGCTCATCTCGGAAAGCCTCCTTGAGCAGCAGCCCACCGGCGGCGTGGTGGTGCCCGCCCTCGACGAGACGGTCATTTCGGAGCTCTACTCAGTCCGCGCCGCCCTGGAATCCCTGATGGCCCGCGAGGCCTGCGCGAAGGCCACAAAGGCGGACATCGAGGCGCTGGAGGGAATCGTCGAGCGGAACGCCGCCCTGGTGCACTTCGCCGATGAAACCATGAAGCACGGCACGGCCCTCCACGCCAAGATCGCCAGCATCGCGGGCAACTCCTGGGCGCGGCGCTTCCACGACCAGATCAGCAGCCAGATGGAGCGTTACCGGTACTTCACGAACAATGCCCAGCAGCGCAGGGACGTGGCGCTGGCCGAGCATCGCGTCCTGTTGGACGCGATCGCCGGCGGCGACCCTGAGGAAGCCGCCCGGATCGCGTTCAGCCACGTGATCGGCGCGAAGGACGAAGCCCTGCGCGCCATCTCCGGCCGCGACCTCTCATGATCGACAACCTCGGCCGCGGCTCGGCGACTGCACTCCTGATTCATTCGGCCCTGATCCAGGCGGTGACCTTCCTGGTCCGCCCCGCCGCGACATACCGGGCGCTGGAGCTGGACGTTCCGGGTTTTGCCTTGGGCCTGCTAGCGGYCAGTTATGCGGTGTTCCCCCTGCTCCTTGCCGTCCCGACCGGCGGTCTGGTGGACCGGCTGGGCGAGCGACGGCTCATGGCCATTGGCTCCGCCGTCGTCTTGTCCTCGTCCGTGTTTCTGGTGCTCTGGGGTACCTCGGTCCCGGCGCTGGTGGCCGGGACCTCCCTGCTCGGCGCGGGCCAGCTGGCCTGCGTGGTGGGCCAGCAGGCCGTGGTGGCCAACAATGCGTCACCGGCTCGGATGGATTCCGCGTTCGGCTTCCTCACATTCGCCGCCTCGCTGGGGCAGGCGCTTGGTCCCTTGGCCATCTCGCTAGTGGGCGGCGCGTCCATCCGGCCCGACACGCAGGCGATTTTCCTGCTCGCCGCGGGCATGAGCCTGGTGATGTTCGTGACGACGTTTGGTGTGTCCGCGAAGGTCAGCAGCGGAAACCGCAGGGTCAGGGCGGCCGACGGCGGCCCGGGCGGTGTGCGGTCCCTGCTGCGGACCCCCGGGGTGGTCCAGGCGCTGGCGACGAGCGCCGCCGTCCTCGCCGTCGTTGACCTGACCGTGGTGTACCTGCCTGCGCTGGGTACCGAACGCGGCCTCACGGCCGCCACCGTGGGGCTTCTGCTCACGGTCCGGGCCTGCTTCTCCATGGTCTCCCGGCTGGGGCTGGGCGCGGTCTCCCGGGCGCTGGGGCGGACCCGCCTGCTGGTGCTGAGCCTGGTCCTTTCAACGGCAGCCCTCGCGGTCGCCGCCATACCGATGCCCGAATGGCTGCTGTTTGCGGTCATGGCGGCGCTTGGCCTGGGCCTGGGCATCGGCCAGCCCCTGACCATGTCCTGGCTCTCGTCGCGGGCCCCGGACGGGCAGCGCGGACGTGCCCTGGCGCTCCGGCTTGCCGGGAACCGGGTGGGGCAGGTGATCCTGCCCAGCGCCGTTGGTGCCGTCGCGGCGGGGCTGGGCGCGGGCGGGGTGTTCCTGGCGTCGGCCGCCGTGATCGGCGGGACGCTGCCCCTGGTCCGCAGTGTCAGGCTCGACGGCGAGCCGGACTAGGGACTCGCGGCTACTCCCCCAGCGCCTGTTCGAGCCGGTCGAGCTTTCCGGTCAGTTCGCCGGTGTAGCCGGGCCGGATGTCGGCCTTGATCACCAGGGAGACGCGGCTGCCGAAGCGGCCCACGGCCTCGGTGGCCCGCTTCACGACGTCGAACACCTCATCCCAGTCCCCCTCGATGGTGGTGAACATGGAATCGGTGCGGTTCGGCAGCCCGGATTCCCGGACAATCCGCACGGCCTCGGCGACGGCTTCGTGGACCGAGGCGTCATCCGCCCCGGAGCCGGCGGGCGCGTTCGCGGGGAGGCCGGAGGGTGCGACAGAAAATGCAAGCAACATGGCTTTAGTCTGCCACGCAGAACGCGGCGGGCAGGCTCCGAACGGGGACCAGCCCGGCCCGCGACACGTCACAAAGCGCGGTACCGGCCGGTAACAGGTTTCCTCAACCTTTGCGTTGCTAACCTGAGCAAATGAACCGGGGAGTAGACCGCAGGCCGCTCCGAGCGGACGCTGCACGCAACGTGAACAAGATTATTGCCGCGGCCCGCCAGTGTTTCCGCGAGCATGGCCCCGAGGTGCCGTTGCAGACCATCGCCGTCACGGCGGGCGTAGGCCCGGCCACGCTGTTCCGCAATTTCGCGGACAAGGAAGAACTCGTCCTCGCGGCCCTGCACCAGCAACTGAAACTGGTGGTCAACCCGGTGATCGACCAGGCCCTGGCCGGCCCGGATGCCGCCGAGGGCCTGTTCCGGGTGGTCGAGGCGCTGATGGGTGTTGCCAGCAACGAGGCCAACCTGCTGGGCGCGGTGGCCGGCCGGCGCGGTGTGCTCACCGGGATCACCGGCGACCTGATCGAGTCCGTGGCCGTGCTGCTGGGCCGCGGCCAGGGCCAGGGAACGCTGCGCAGCGACATTTCGATGACGGACATGATCCGGCTGATGGCCATGCTGATCGGGGTGGTGGACACCATGGAAGCCGGATCGGATGCGTGGCGCCGTCCGGTGGCCCTGGTGGAGGACGCCATCCGCGCCGAGCGGCCCGACCGTCCGCTGCCGGCCCAGTCGCTGGTGCCCGGCACCACGTACGGGACGGCTTTCGGCGTCGGATTCGGGGCAACCTACGGGACCACGTACCGTTGACCCCATGACGTGGGAAACCGCTGCCGGCGTGCTGGGCGGCCTATTGCTGGTGTATGCCGTGCTGTTGCTGCTGCTGTGGGGGTATGCCCGCCGGCACCCCGAGACGGTCACCATGAAGGATGCCCTGCGGCTCCTCCCGGACCTGCTGCGCCTGATCCGGCGGCTGCTGGCCGATGGCACGGTGGCGGTGGGAGTCCGCGTCCGGCTGGCCCTGCTGCTGGTGTACCTGCTGTCCCCGATCGACCTGGTGCCCGATTTCCTGCCCGTGATCGGCTACGCGGACGACGTCATTATTGTTGCCCTGGTGCTGCGCTCGGTCATTGCCCGGGCCGGCGTGGACGCCGTGGAACAGCACTGGCCCGGCACCCCGGAGGGCCTGCAGCTGATTCTCAAGCTGGCGGGGCTTGGCACGGCCCGGTAGCCGGCCCGGCTAGCCCCGGAAGTCCGCGGGACCGGGCCCGGAGTCGAACCGGTGCAGGATTTCCTCGGCGACGTCGCGCAGTTTGATGTTTCGGTTGTTGGAGGCACGGGTCAGGAGGGCAAAGGCTTCGGCCTGGGAGCACCGGCTTTGGCCCATCAGGATCCCGGACGCGAGGCTGATGATCGAGCGCGACTGCATGGCCTGCAGCAGGTCCCGGTTGGCGGCCTGGGTGGCGGCGATCCGCACCGCGAGGCGCGTCGCCCGCCCGGCCATCTCGGCGAACGCGGTGCAGCGGCTGGCGATGCCGGCGTCGAAAACGCCGGACCCTGCCGCATAAAAGCCCAGGGACGCCTTGGCGTTCTTCTCCAGCCCCAGGCCGATGCCCAGCAGGCTGTGATGGCCCCGCAGTGCCGCCGCCCGGAGGTACTTACTCCACCGCCCGTCCGCGGCGGCGTCCCGGACCACCGCCGAACCGCCGTGTTCCAGCACTTCCAGCCCGGGGCCCTGCAGGAGACGGTCCTGGAGCTGTTCGAGCACCAGCGCCTCGGGGCAGGAGCCGGCCAGGATGGTCGCGTTCCTGGGCCGCCGCAGCCGGACCGAACACCGCACGGGGCCTCCGACAATCTCCTCCGCGAAGTCCGCAGCGGCACCGGACAGGCGCTCGGCGGAGGCCTGGAGGTCGGCGCTTTCCAGCACCAGGTCCTGCAGGCGGTCCGAAAACTGAGGCTGCATCAATCCTCCGCGGGTTTGTCCTTGGCCTCGTGCTGCTGATGGGCCTCCTGGAGGTGCTGCTGCAGTTTCTCCTCGGCGTCGCGGCGTCGGCGGGCCATCTCCCGCAATTCCCGGGTGGATTCGGTGCCGGGGGAAACGAAGTGTTCATGCGGCTTCGAGTGCTGCTCCTTGCCGGAGGCGGCCGCGTCGGCGGGGTCCGGGCCGGGGGCAGCCGGGGTCGGAGCGTCGTTGTCAGTCATCATCAGATGCTCCCACCGGGCATCCGGTCCAGCTAGGGACTAAAGACCGTTGAGGAAATGGATCCGCGTCAGGGCCAGCCGAGCAACCGGAGTCCGGCCGCGGCGCCGGCACCGGCCAGGACCACCACCAGGAACGGGGCACGGAACCAGAGGGCGATCGCCGCGGCGGCGAGGGCACCCAGCCGGGCATCCAGGGCCAGGGACTGTCCTGACGCGACCGTGTTGACCACCGTCAGGGACGCCAGCAGCCCGATTGTCATGGTGCCCGCGACCCGTGACATCCGCGGATTGCGCAGCAGGCTGGCGGGCACAAGGTAGCCCACCAGCTTCCAGGCGTACGCCAGCACGCAGGAGAGCAGGAGCCAGAGCCAGAGCGTCATGACGCCTCCCCCCGGCGGCCGTGGAGGCGCCGGTCAGCCTCGTGCTGCTCGGCGTAGGGGTCGACGTCGGGCTCCAGCCCTTCGTCGCTGCGGCCGTGGCTGAACCAGCCAACCAGTGCCGCGACGAACGCGGCGACCAGGATCGGCACGCCGGCCGGCACGAACGGGACGGCCAGGACGGTGGCGAGGGCACAGACGACGGCGATCGCGACGGGTTCACGGCCTTTGAGCCGCGGCCACAGGAGGCCAAGGAACGCCGCAACGGCGGCGCCGTCGAGCCCCCACTGTTTCGGGTCCCCGAGCGCACTCCCGGCCAGCGCTCCGATGGCGGTGAACAGATTCCAGAGAACGAAGATGCCGATACCCGCGGTCCAGAAACCGCGGCGCTGCTCCACGGGGTCGGTCTGGCCGGTGCTGGTGGCGGTGGATTCGTCGATGGTGACGTGGGCGGCGGCGAACCGGCGCCAGCCGCGCGGCTGCAGCAGGGCGTTGAGCTGCATACCGTAGATGCCGTTGCGCATCCCCAGCAGGGTGGCCGCGCTCATGGCCGCGACCCCGGAGCCGCCGCCTGCCACGACGCCGATGAACGCGAACTGCGAGCCACCGCTGAAGAGCAGCAGGCTCAGGGCCATGGTCTGCCAGAAATCCAGGCCGGACGTGACCGACAGCGCCCCGAAAGACACCCCGTAGAGTCCGGTGGCGATGCTGATGGAAAGTCCCACGCGCACCGCCGGGGACTGCGTGAACTTCACCGGAGCCGCTTCGGCGCCGGTTTTGTCAGGCTCCAGGCCCAGGCGATGAGGGGTGCCTGCAGCGGTAGGCGGATGCTGTGCACCCGCCGTTGCGTCGGGGTTCCCGCCGGGCCGAAGGCCGTACGGAGCGCCTCGAGGTGCCCGGCGAGGAAGGCCGTAAACATTACGGCCACACCGGAGGCCGCAACGCGGCGGGTCTGCGGGACCAGGAGTCCGGCCGCGGCGCCCGCTTCCGCGAACCCGCTGACGGCCACCCACTCCTCGCGGGACAGCACGGCAAGGGGGCCGTTGGACCGGGTGCCGGAGTCGTCGCGGCAGAGGTACCCGGGAACCACCTGCGCAAAGAACCCCGGGTCGCGGAAGTGTTTTGCCGCACTGGCAAGCAGCAGTCCGCTGAGGGCGGCCGCGGAAAGTGTCTGGGTGGCCCGGGGTGACCAGCGGAAAGGCATGGAACCATGCAACCACAGCCGCGGCGCACCGGGTAACCGGGCCTGTAACCTGCCCGCCGGCGGGTCACCCGCCGCCGGACGGCAGGCGCTGTGACCTGCGAAAACGGGACTTTGCGCAGGGGTCCGCCGGGCCTCAGCCGGAGTACCTTGTTGACTATGAGCAGTGTGGTGGAGCTGACCGGCGTCGTGAAGCGGTTCGGGGCCGTGACGGCTCTGAATGGACTGGACTTCGAGGTGGCTGCCGGGGAGGTGCACGGCTTCCTGGGCCCCAACGGTGCCGGCAAATCCACCACGCTGCGCCTGCTGCTGGGAATGCTGCGCGCCAGCGCCGGATCCATCCGGGTGCTGGGGCTCGATCCCTGGCGCGACGTGGCCACGCTGCACCGGCGCCTCGCCTACGTTCCCGGCGATGTCGCGCTGTGGCCCAACCTCACCGGCGGTGAGGTCATCGAGCTCCTCGGCCGGCTGCAGGGCGGGCAGGACCGGGCCCGGCGCGACCAGCTGCTGGAGTTGTTCGAGCTGGACCCCACGAAGAAAGCCCGGACCTACTCGAAGGGCAACCGGCAGAAAGTGGCCCTGGTGGCCGCACTGGCCACGGACGCCGAATTGTTCCTGCTGGATGAACCCACCAGTGGCCTGGACCCGCTGATGGAGGACGCCTTCCGCGGGTGCGTCCGCGAGCTCAGGGCGCAGGGCCGGACCGTCCTGCTCAGCAGCCATATCCTCAGCGAGGCCGAGGCGCTCTCCGACAGGGTCAGTATTATCCGGGCCGGCCGGGTGGTGGAATCCGGTCCCCTTGAACAGCTCCGGCACCTGACCCGCACCTCGGTCACGGCCGACGTCGCCGCGGTGCCGCCGGAACTGGACCGTTTGGCGGGGGTGCACGACGTCGTCGTGGCCAACCACCGGATCAGCGCCCAGGTGGATCCGGTCGGCCTGGGGCCGTTCCTGCAGGCCCTGACCGGCGCCGGGCTGCAGGCCCTCACCAGCCGGCCGCCGACGCTCGAGGACCTGTTCCTGCGGCATTACGGCTCGGGAAACGGTGCGGACGTGCCGGGTTCCGGGAACGACGCCGAGCACTCCGCCGCCGCCGGTTCCGGCCGCGCGGCCGCCCGCGGACGGGGAAGCGGAGGGACGGGGGCCGGGGATGCCTGAGACGTTGGCCGGCACCGGGATGCTGGTGCGGCTGGGGCTGCGGCGGGACCGCTGGCTGCTTCCCGTGTGGGTGTTCGGGTTTGCCCTGGTGGCGTTCTCCACCTCGGTGGCCGGCGCGGACCTCTACCCGGACGTGCGCAGCCGGACTGAGGCCGCCAACGCCCTGAACGCCACCGCCTCCATGGTCGCGATGTTCGGACGGATCTACGATCCCGCCTCGCTGGGCGCCCTCTCGCTGATCAAGTACACCGCGTTTATGACCGCCATCCTCGCGGCCCTGATGGTCATCCTCATCATCCGCCACACCCGCGCCGACGAGGAGAGCGGCAGGCTGGAACTGCTCGGGGGCGGCCGGCTGGGACGCGACGCCGCCCTCACCGCGGCGCTTGTCATCGGCCTCGTCGCGAGCCTCGGCGTCGGGTTGCTGTCGGCCGCGGCACTGGCCGCCGGCGGGCTGCCCGCCGCGGGGTCCCTGGCGTTCGGCCTGGGCTGGGCCGCCACCGGGATGGCGTTCAGCGCCGTCGCCGGGGTCGCGGCGCAACTGACCGCGAGCGCACATGCCGCCACCGGCCTGAGCGTAGGCGTCATCGCCGTCACTTACGGCCTGCGCGCCGTCGGCGACCTCGCAGAACCCGGCCCATCAGTGTTCTCCTGGCTCTCCCCGATCGGCTGGAACCAGCAGATCCGGGCTTTCGCGGGCGACCAGTGGTGGGTGCTTATCCTGCCGGTCGCGCTCTGCGTCCTGCTGATTCCGGCGGCTTTCGCCCTGCGGGCGCGCCGGGACCTGGGCGCCGGGCTGCGGGACGAGCGCCCGGGGCCGGCCGTCGGCTCATTGACCGGCGTCTGGGCCCTGGCTGTGCGTCTGCAGTACCGGGTGTGGCTGGCGTGGGCCGTCGCGTTCGCCGTGTTCGGGGTGGTGATCGGGTCCCTGGTGGGAAACGTCGAGCAGATGCTGAGCTCCCCGAATGCCCGCGACCTGATCGCGCTGCTCGGGGGCGCCTCGGCGCTCCGCGACGCCTTCCTTGCCGCGGAAATCAGCATCATGGGCCTGCTCGCCGCGGCCTATGGCGTGTCGGCGGCGAACCACCTGCGCGGCGAGGAGTCCGCGGGCCACACCGAGGCGTTGCTCGGCACGGCCGCCACCCGCATCCGCTGGGCGGGCAGCCACTTAGTGTTCGCGCTGGCCGGGGTGGCCGTGCTGATGGCGCTGGCGGGGGTCTGCATCGGTGCGGGCGCGGCGGCCGCCGTCCAGGACTCCGGGCTGGTGGGCCGCTCCGTCGTCGCCTCGCTGGCCCAAATACCGGCGGCGTGGGTGCTGACCGGCGTGGCGCTGGCGGTGTTCGGCTGGGCGCCCCGGTTGGCCGGCGCGGTCTGGGGAGTGCTTCTGGGCTTTGTGGCGCTGGGAGAGTTCGGGGTGCTCTGGAACGCCCCGGGCTGGCTGATGGACCTCTCGCCGTTCCGGCATTCTCCGCTGCTGCCGGTCGGTGCCGATGCGCTGCCGGCCCTGGCGGCCCTGACCGTCACGGCCGCCGGCCTGGCCGCGCTGGGGTTCCTGGGCTGGCGCCGGCGTGACCTGGCCGCCTAGCTGTAAGTGCCGGTGCCGCGACGTCTGCACAGCCACATGGCGACTTTTGGCCGGGAAATACGCCGTCAGGGGTACCTTTGAGGAGTTGCAGAAGGTCTCGACGACTGATGGGGATGGGATGTGGTCATGGCACCGGTGACTGTCGACGGCGGAAAAGGCAGTGTCGAACTGAGCGACGGCGGCTTCGTCCACCTGCGCTGGCTGCCCAAGGTCGACATCCTCGTTGAGGATGCGCGGGCCGCCATGGCGACAGTCAACGAGGTCTGCCAGGGCCGGGAGTACCCGATGCTTGTGGACATGGAAGCGGTGGCGTCGGTGAGCCGGGAGGCCCGCGCCGTGTGGTCCATCCCCTGCAGCGCCTCGCGCATCGCGTTGCTGGGCCGCTCCCCTGTGGACCGCGTCCTGGCGAACTTCTTCCTCGGGGTGCACATTCCGCCGTGCCCCACGCGGTTTTTCACCTCCCGCAGCGAGGCATTGGATTGGCTCCATGTCGACCGCTGACCGGCCGGCCGCGCCCGCTACGGGGCGCACGACGGCGGACCGGACCGCCGCCGTCGAACGCTCCTTTCGAAGACGCGACCACTCGCATGGGAGTTGATGACCCGCGGCTTGAGCAGCTGGTCGATGGCATCGTCCGGCTCGCCGCGGGCGAACTGGCCGCACGCATCGAGCCGTCCGAGCTGGGCGACGCGATTGACGCCGTCATCACCGGTATCAACCTCCTGGCCGAGGAGCTCGGCCATATCCACGCGGAGCTGGAAGATAGGGTGGCCGCCCGCACGGCCATGTTGCGCAGGACCCAGGTAAAACTGGAGTTGATGGCCAAGACGGACGCGTTGACCGGGCTCGCCAACCGGCACCTGCTCAGCGAGCGCATCCACGAGGCGATCGTCGGCGCCGACGACGGCGTCAGCGTTCCGGCGGTGCTGGTCCTGGACCTGGACACCTTCAAGGCCATCAACGACGCCCTGGGACACAGTGCCGGGGACGCGGTGCTGACCGAAGTGGCCAGCCGCCTCAACTCGGTGGTGCGGATCTCCGACACCGTTTCGCGCCTGGGCGGCGACGAATTCGCCGTCCTCATCAAAGCTGCCAGCGAGGAGGAAGTCCTCCACATCGCGCACCGCGCCCGGGACGCGCTGCGGGAGAGCATCAGGATCGGCGCCGAAACCGTGTGGACGTCGGCCAGCATCGGCGTTTGCGTCTTCCGGCCCGGTAATTCACCGGAAGAACTGATCCGCAACGCGGACATCGCCATGTACCAGGCCAAGGCCGCCGGCCGGAACAAGGTCATGCTGTTCCATCCCGACATGCTTAACGCCGTCCAGGAACGGTCCCGGATCACGGCCGAGCTCCGGAGCGCCGCGGCCGGCGGGGAGCTGGCGCTGCTCTATCAGCCGGTGATTGAGCTGGCCACGGGCAAAGTCGCCGGCGTCGAGGCCCTGGTCCGGTGGCATCACCCCGTGCACGGGACCATCATGCCGGACCGTTTTATCGGCATCGCTGAAGAAACCGGCCTGATCCTTGAGCTGGGCCGGTGGGTCCTGAACGAGGGAATCGCTCAGCTTGGCCGCTGGCGGGACGCCGCGCCGGACCTGCCGGACTTTGGCGTGCACATCAACCTGTCCGCCGCCGAGCTCCTGCGCAGCGACCTGGTGGACGACGTCCGGGAAACGCTGGCCAAGTACAGCCTGGACCCGAGCCGGCTGGTCCTGGAGATCACCGAGACCGTGCTGATGTCCCGGGGCGCCGGCGAGGAACAGGTCCTGGACCGGCTGCGGGCCCTGGGCGTGGGCCTGCAGATCGATGACTTCGGAACCGGCTACTCATCCATCAGCTACCTCAGGTCGCTGCCGGCAGACACCGTGAAAGTCGACCAGTCGCTGATCAAGAACCTGGAGTCCGATCCGCAGCAGCAAAAGTTTGTGGCCGCCGTCCTGCAGCTGATCTCCTCCGTTGAGCTCAAAGCCATCGTGGAAGGCATCGAAACGGCCGGCCAGGCTGCCCAGCTGCAGGCCATGGGCTGCCTCTACGGCCAGGGCTACTACTTCGGCCGCCCCATGGCGGCCGACCAGATCCTGGACTTGCTCCGCGGCCCGGGACTGCGCCGATAGAGTTAGGCCATGTCCAAGTTCYGGCACCACGTGCTGATGGTCCCCACCGTGGTGCGCCTCGCCTCGAAGGCACCGAAAGACCCGAACACCGCGTGGGACCGCTACTGGACCGGCATCAGCAGCACCGGCCGCACCGGGGACGTTCTCTGGGACTCCGGTTCGGCGCTCGAGCACAACCAGTACAGCGCCCTGGTCCTTGACCACTTCGACCCGGCCCTGGCGGTGATCGACGTCGGCTGCGGCAACGGCACCCACACCCGCTGGCTGGCCGGGCTCTTCCCCGGCACCCGGGTCCTCGGGATCGACGTGTCGCCGTGCGCCATCGACCGGGCGGTCATGGAGGCCCGGGACGTGCCCAACGCCGAGTTCCTCGTGCTGGACGCCACCGAACCGGGCGCCGGCGAGGCCCTGCTCGAACGGCTGGGACCCGCCAACGTCTTTGTCCGCGGCGTCTTCCACGTCCTGAAAACCGATAAACAGGCGGCCCTGGCCGCCAACCTGCGGACCGCGGTGGGAACCCGGGGGCGGGCGTTCCTGACCGAGACCAACTTCCTGGGCAGCAGCCTCGACTACCTCTCCGAGCTGGGCGCGACACACCACAACGTGCCCCGGCAGCTCCGGCGGGCGCTCGAGAACCTCCCCCGGCCGGGACGTTTCGGCGCGCCGGAGCGGCAGGGTGTGTTCCCGGCGTCGGACTGGCAGCTGATCACGGACGGCCCGGTGAGCATCGACGTCGTCCCGATGAATCCGGGCGGACTGCCGCAACAGGTCCCCGGCTATTTCGCGCTGCTCTCAGGCGCCTGACCAGCGCGGATGCTCCGCCATTGGTTAGCGGCTTCGCGCCTAGTCGGGCGAGCGGTGCAGGACGAAAATCCCGCCGTAGGCGGGCTGGTCCGGCCTCTGCCGGTCGCTGTCCATGTACTCGCTGAGCACGGCGTGGATCCGCGTGGCCACGTCCTCGGCGTCGGCGTCGGAGAGGTGCAGGACAAACCGCGACAGGCTGGCCAGGGCATCCGGGCCAGCCTCGGCCAGCTCCTCCCGGAACGCTTCGAGCGGAGCCAGCGGGCCGTCCGGGCCGGCATCGCGCAGTGCAGTGTCCAGGTTCCAGGACCGCCCGGTGGACCGGTAAGGCTTCTCCAGCGCACCGCTCTCCCCCGTGCGGACCTCGGCCGGCTCAAGGAATCCGGCCGACAGCAACTGCCTAACGTGGTAGAGCATGGTCCCCGGGTCCTGGCCCAGCCGGTCCGCGAGCTGCTTATTGGTCAGCTCATGCAGCCCGCAGAGGCGCAGGACGCGCAGGCGCAGCGGGTGGGCGAGGGCTTTGATTTCGCGGGCGTTCGCGGTGGGATTCTTAGAGTCCGCTCCCGTTGGCTTGGCGTCCGTCATGGCTCGATCCTACAACTGATGTACTGAATTCAACCCCCTTGAATTTTCTCAATCAATAGGGGAGGGTTCAGCTATGACAACCGACGCCGTACAGGTCACGACCCGGGACCGGGCACCGCTCGGCGCCTCTTACTGGAAGCTGTGGACTTCCTCCGGCCTGTCCAACCTGGCCGACGGCGTCTTCAAGATCGCCCTACCCCTGCTGGCCATCCAGCTGACGCAGTCGCCCACCCTGATTGCCGGATTGAGCGTCGCCGCCACCCTCCCGTGGCTCCTCTTCGCGCTCACCGCCGGTGCCTTGGCCGACCGGCTCGACCGCCGCAAGCTGATGCTGTGGGCCAACCTCAGCCGCGCCGTCCTTCCGGCCCTGCTGATCGCCGCGCTGCTCCTGGGCTTCGGGTCCATCTGGGCGCTGTACGCCGTCGCGTTGCTGGTGGGTGTTGCCGAGACGCTGTACGACACCTCGGCGCAGTCGATCATGCCGCAACTGGTGGGCCGGGATCAGCTCTCGCGCGCCAATGGCCGGCTTTACGCCGTCGAGCTCACCACCAACCAGTTCGTCGGCCCGCCGCTGGGCGGGCTCCTGGTGGGCCTTGGCGTGGCCGCTGGATTCGCCGTGCCGGCCGCTCTATGGCTCGCCGCCGTCGGAGGCCTGTTCCTGGTCCGGGGGACATTCCGGGTTGAACGGGAGCAGAAGACCACCCTGCGGTTCGACATTGCCGAGGGCCTGCGGTTTCTGTGGCACCAGAAAATTCTCCGCACCCTCGCAATTATGACCGGGGTGTTCAACTTCGCCTCCAGCGCGGCGTTCGCGGTCCTCGTGCTGTTCGCCGTGGGGCCGGCGTCGGCCATGCGGCTGTCCGAGGCCGGCTTCGGCCTACTCCTGACCGCCTCCGCCGTGGGTGCCCTCATCGGCTCGCTCGTTGCCGAGCGGGCCGAGGCCAGGCTCGGCCGGCCGATGTCCCTGGCCCTCACGATCGTCGGCGGCGCGCTCTTCGTGGGCGCCCCCGCCATCACGGACAACCCCTACATCCTGGCCGTTTTCCTCTTCGTCGGCGGCATGCTGGTGGTGCTCTGGAACGTCATCACCGTCTCCCTGCGCCAGCGCATCACCCCGAACCGCCTCCTCGGCCGGATGAACAGCGCCTACCGGCTGCTCGCCTGGGGCACCATGCCGCTCGGGGCGGGGGCCGGCGGCCTGCTCGCGCAATGGCTGGGCCTGCAGGCCATGTTCGGCATCATGGGTGCCCTGACCCTGGCTCTCCTTGTCATGATGCCCGTACTCACGGAGAAGGCCATCGCCGCGGCGGAAAGTCCCGCGTGACCGGCATGCTAACGGCCCCTGCAGCTAGGCTCTAGGCCTATGGGGTGAGGGGGAATCATGGGCACCGCTGACGACGGATCGCCGGCAAAGGAGGCGAAGCTGCGCCACTATCCGGCGTTTGTCCGGTTCTGGCTGGCCTCCACCGTGTCCGACTTCGGCACCTACATCACCACCGTCGCCCTCTCCGTTCTGATTCTGGTGACGATGAACGGCACGCCGCTGGACCAGGGCCTGGTGAATGCGGCGCGATGGGCCCCCTACCTTCTCTTCGGCCTGGTCGCCGGCGTCTGGATTGACCGGTTTCCGCGCCGGACGGTCCTGATCGGCGGAGACCTCGGCCGCGGCCTGATCCTCGCCACGGCGTGCGGGGCAGCGCTGACCGGGATCCTCACCATCCCCGCGCTGGTGGTCCTGATGTTCGTTTTCGGAACCCTCGCGCTGACCGGCGATGCCGCGTTCCAGAGCTTCATTCCCCAGCTGGTCCCCCGGCCGCTGTTGGTCCGGGCGAATGCCCGGCTGCAGCAAAGCGACACCGTGGCACAGACCACCGGAAGCGCGGTGGCCGGCGGCCTGGTGGCCCTGATCACCGCCCCTCTGGCCCTCCTGGTGGATGCGGTCTCCTATGTCTTCTCCGCCGCGGCGCTCTTCACCCTGGAGCAGCCGGCAGGCCGGCTTCCGCCCCGCAGCGGCGAACGGCTCCGGCACAAGATTGCGGAGGGCCTGCGGTGGGTCTGCCGCCATCCGCACCTGACGCCCCTGGTGTGGAGCACCCACATCTGGTTCATCGGGTCGGCCATCCTCGGAACCGTCCTGCCCACCCTGGTCCTGCATGACCTCGGGCTGGGGGCACTCGGGCTGGGACTGGTGATGGGCTGCGCCGGGGTCGGCGCCGTCGTGGGGACGACGCTTTCCACCCGCCTCGGGGACCGCTGGGGTACGGGCCGGGCCATCGTGGCCTCGCGCCTGGTCGAGCCGCTGGCTGTTGCTGTGGTGGCCCTTTCGCCGCTCGTCGCGGGCGCCGCCCCCGCCGGCGGGGCCACCACGCCACCGCTGGACTGGCCCGGAGAACTGTGGGCCGCATTTGTCCTGGCCGGCGCCGGGCAGCTGCTGTTCGGCCTGGCCATGGGGGTCGAAGGGCCGTTGGAGATGGGCTACCAGCAGGCGGTCACCCCGGACCGGCTCATCGCCCGGATGAGTGCAACCAGGCGGTCGGTGAACCGCGGAATGATCGTCGTCGGAGCCCCGCTGGGCGGCCTCATCGCCGCGCGCGCCGGGACGGATGCCGCACTCTGGGTATCTGTAGCGTTCCTGCTGGCGGCGTTGCTGGTCCTGCTGTTCTCGCCCTTCAGGGATGCCCGGATCGAGGCGCAGCAGCTCACCGACGAGGAAGCCGTGGCACCCTAGCGGCGCGCCATGGCTCTAACCCGCCCGGCGGACCATCTCGGTAATCCAGACGGGGGCGAACGGCGAGGTGCAGCCCGGCGCCGTCGGATAGTCCTTGAGTACTTCCAGGCGTTCGCCGATCCCGATGGCACGGCTCCGCTGCCCGGCGTGCTCGATGCCGATCTGCGCCAGGCAGTGGTTCATGGCCCACTGCAGGCGGTCCGGGGCATCCTTCATCTGCGCCTCGATGATGTCCAGAAGCCCGTCCAGGTCGAGGCCGGCAGGGTCCTTCGCGACCCGCTCGGTGGTCAGCGCCCAGCCGCCACTGGCGACCACCGGGTCCGGATCGGAGAACCAGCGCTGCCGCAGCTCCTCGGCGTGCGGGTTCTTCTTCACCACATAGTTCACCAGCCAATCGTGCACCTTCGGGGCGATCGCGTCCCGCAACATGGCGTCCAGATCGTCGGGACCGAACGACGCCGGGCGGCAAACCAGGATTGCCAGGAGCCGGGCGGGCGTTCCTCCGGTTTCCCATAACCGGACGGCGAGTTCCTGCTGCGTCTTCAGCCGCTTGGCGATGGCGCGCAGTTCACTGAGTTTCACGCCGTGATCGTCGCCGTGTTTTTCGTTCACCCGCCGGACCTTCGGGTCCTCGAGCAAAGCCAGCTCGGCCAGCACCGCGTGCACGGACGCCGGGTCCGCTGCTGCCTTGGTCATGCCCGTCTCCTGTCCGGCAGCGGGCGTCGCCCGCCGCCAAAATCCGCCGCCTCTAGACCCCAGCCTAATCTCGCCCGGCTAGAGCGGCGCCAGCACCCGGGCGAGGACGTCGGCGGGCCGGTTGGTGGTGATCTCCTGGATGCCCAGCTCCCGGCACAGGTCGACGTCGGCCGCCGAGTCCACTGTCCAGACCCGGAACCGGCGCCCGGACTCGAGCCAGCGCTTGACGGTGCGGGCATGCCCGCGCACGTAGCTGATGCCGGGCCCGGCCAGTCCCACGCGGCATTCGTCGAGGATCTGTTCGCCCTGGGTCTGCGCAGCCTTGAGGACGTTGGCCACGGCGCCGCCGGTGAGCGCTCCGAGGCCCAGTTCCTCCCGGAGCTCCTCTACGTTTACGTCGTCGATGAGCTGGCAGACGGCCTCGGCCGGAACGGACTGCAGCAGGTGGTTCACCGAGTCGGGGCTGAAACTCATAAAGGACACCCGGATGTTGTCCAGCCGCGAGGTACTGCGGTCCCAGCCCTCGGCCTCGAGGATCTCCAGCACCCGGTCCTCGAGCTTGAGCTGGTAGGGGCTGGGGTGCTTGAGTTCGATCGCCAGCCCGATCTCCCGGCCGGCCAGGCGCAGGATGTCCAGCAGCTCCGGGAGCGTCAGGAACTGCTCGGACCGGGCACCGTACTCCTCCGGAATGCGGGCGCCCTTCCATGAACTGAAGTCCAGCAGCCGCAGTTCGGCCAGGGTCCGGTCCGCGACAGGGCCGGTGCCGTCCGAGGTGCGGTCGAGGTTGGCGTCGTGGAGCAGCACGGCGTGCTGGTCGCGAGTGAGGTGGACGTCGCATTCGACGCCGTCGGCGCCGTCGGCGATTGCCTGCAGATATGCGGCCCTGGTGTGCTCGGCGAAGGCGCCGCTGGAGCCCCGGTGGGCATAGATCAACGGGCGGGCGGCGGCGGAGTCCTCGGTGCTCATGCTGACACGTTAGCGGACGCCGGTGGCCGGTGCCGGGCTAGGCTGGGCACATGCAGGTGAACACTGAGCGACCCGTCCGCCCCGCTGCCGCCGAAGCGGGCGTCGAACACACGCTGTCCGCCGCGGATGCCGGCAAAGCCGCGGCGCTGCGGAAGATGAAGCTGGTGGCCGTCTCCCTGCTGATCGGCATGGCTGTGATCTTTGTTGTCGCGTTCGCCTTGCAGAAGCAGTACCCGTGGCTTGAGTACGTCCGGGCCGCGGCCGAGGGCGGCATGGTGGGCGCCCTGGCCGACTGGTTCGCCGTCACGGCCCTGTTCAAATACCCGCTGGGCCTGAAGATCCCGCACACCGCCATCATCCCGCGCCGCAAGGACCAGATCGGGGCGTCGCTGGGCGAATTCGTCGAGACCAACTTCCTCTCCGAACAGGTGGTGAAGGAAAAGCTCGCCAGCGTGGACATCGCAAGGAAAGTGGGCGGCTGGCTGTCCGGGCCGGGCGGCCCGGAGCGGGTGGCCAAGGAGGGCGCCGCCGTGATCCGCGGTGCGTTCACGGTCCTGAACGACGACGACGTCCAAGCAGTCATCGAGGGCATGGTCCGCAAGCACCTGCTGGCTCCGCCGTGGGGGCCGCCGGTGGGCCGGCTCGCCGAGCGGGTGTTCGACGACGGCCACCACCACGCGCTGGTGGACCTGCTGGTGGACCGCACGGTGGACTGGGTGCGGGACAACCACGAGACAGTCAACCGGCTGGTCACGGACCGCTCCCCCACCTGGGTGCCCAACTTCGTCGACGGGCTGGTGGGCGACAAGGTGTATCTGGAGATCCTGAAGTTCACCCGGGCGGTGCAGTCGGACCCGCAGCACCAAGTCCGGGTCTCCATCGACAAGTACCTCAAGGAACTTGCCCGGGACCTGCAGCACGATCCGGTCATGATCGCCCGCGCCGAAGGGATCAAGGCGCAAGTGCTGGGCGATCCTGAGGTCCGCGAACTGGCCTCGCGCACGTGGGGCACGGTCAAGGCAGCGCTGCTGGCCGCCGTCGACGATCCGCACAGCGAGCTGACCGTCAAGTTCAAGGCCGCAGTGCACGACTTCGGCACCCGCCTGGTGGTCGACCCCGAGCTGGCCGGCAAGGTCAACACGTGGATCGGTGACGCCGCCGGGTATCTCGTAAACAACTACCGCGCGGACATCGCAGGCGTCATCACCGACACCGTCGCCCGCTGGGATGCCGAGGAAACCTCGCAGAAAATCGAACTGCAGGTGGGCAAGGACCTGCAGTTCATCCGGATCAACGGCACCGTGGTGGGCGCCCTGGCCGGGCTCGCCATTTTCACCGTGGCGCACCTGCTCTTCGGCTAGGGTCCGGCACGGGCCAGAAATATTTGGGTGTCTCCTCGCCTTAGCAGCGCAACTGCCGCACCCCTTCGTCTCGAAACCCTAGGGATTCGAGCCACTGAAGTTATGAGACACATGGATCCAGGCGCCCAGGTATGCAARGGGGCGCCGTTTCGGGCTGAAAGCCTCGGGACATGAGGAAAGCCCCTCGGGAGGGGCTTTCAATGGGAATGGACGTGCTTGCGTGGATTGGTCAGCGGTGACGCGCTCCTAGGACTCATGTCGTTTGCGGCGGAAGGTGTGCCGCCGCCAATTTGTAGCAAAGCTTTCCGTCCAGTTCCCGCGGTCGGATCCACACTTGGTAGCCTTCCGCTGCGGCGAAAAGTTCTCGTCCGTTCCTGCTGTCGGGAGCCAGCCACAGGGCGGAAGAATCGGGCATGACGTCCTCAACAATCCCTGCCCGGACGACCGAGAAGTCCTTGCGGATTTCCACCGGTGTACCGACCAGCCGACTCCAGTCATGGTAGGGGTATGGGTTAGCAGTCATCTTCGAACCTCGTTTCTCGGGCCTGGCGCCGGGATTTTCGTCGTACGCCCGGATAGACGTAGCGGGGACCGGGCACCACTCCCCTGAGGGCTTGAGGGTTCTTGAAGTCGTGTCCCCCGGCCCTGCAGGCGCAGGGACTTCGTTAGTGGAGGTGGCTCCCACCGTTGATGTCGATAGTGGTGCCGGTGAGATATGCGGAATCCTCGGAGGACAGGAAGGTGATGACTGCGGCCACTTCGTCGGTGGTGGCGTTTCGGCCAAGGGGGATGCCGGCATTGATGGCGGCTTCCTGTTCCTCAGTGCTGCCGACGCGGATGTTGGTGTCCACAGCCCCGGGGGTGATGGCGTTGATGGTGACGCCGGTGGTGCCGAGTTCGCGGGCGAGTGCCTTGGTGAAGCCAAGGATGGCGGCCTTCGCGGCGGAGTAGGGAACCTTGCCGAACACGCCCCCTCCACGCTGGGCAGAGACAGAGGACATGTTCACGATCCGGCCCCAGCGGTTGGCGATCATGTCCGGGAGGAACGCCTTGGTCACCAGGTAGGTGCCGGTGGCGTTGACATCCATGATCTTGTGCCAGAGCTCCAGAGTGGTTTCGAGGAACGGGACCGGGGAGGTAATGCCGGCGATGTTGGCCAGGGCGCCCACCGGGGGAAGATTGCCCTGCTTGACCT
>NZ_JBFTNO010000006.1:0-37505 GCF_056397525.1 Arthrobacter sp. 05L45_2
GCACCCGACGGCGCGGCCACCAATGTGGTGGCGCCCTTCAGCAGCACCGTGGCCCCGGTGAGTCCCRTGGCACGCCGGGCGGCGGCCAGCGGCGAGTCCTCCACGGCCGGGCGCCCTCGGTGATCGCCGTAGCGCGCCAGGAGGCCGGCCAGCTCGCCGGCGTGCGGGGTGAGCACGGTCCGGGCGTCCAGGGCCGCGGGCAGGGCTTGGAGGGCGCCGGCGTCGGCCACGGTGGGCAGTCCGCCGGCGGCGGCCTCGCGGACACGTTCGAGCTGTTCGTGGGCGCCGTCGTCGAGGCCGGAGCCCACCAGCCAGGCCTGGACGTGGGCTTCGGCGACGCTGGTGCCGCACACCACTTCCGGGCAGGAGTGGCGCACCAGGTCGGCGACCTCCGGCGGCCCCACGTACCGGACCATGCCGGCGCCGGCGGCCAGGGCGCCCCGGCACGCGAGCACGGCGGCGCCCGGGTAGCGGGTGGAACCCGCGACGACGCCGAGCACACCGCGGGAGTACTTGTGCGAGCGGCGACCGGGCTGGGGCAGCAGGGCAGCCAGGTCGCCCTGATCGAGGCGGCGTAATTCCGGAGCACCGAGTGCGTCCTCAATGCCGATGGCGACGGTGCGGATCCGTCCGGTGAAATCCGCCCCGGGATCGGTGAGGAGGCCGGTTTTGGCCGCTCCGAAGGTAACGGTGATGTCCGCGGGCAGCACGGGGGCTGTGGCCTCCCCCGTGTCGGCGTCCACGCCGCTGGGCAGGTCGCAGGCCACCACCAGGGCGCGGCGGCCCGTACGCGGCAGGGCACGCTGCAGTTCGGCGACCAGGGTCGCTGCCGTGCCGTGCAGCCCGCCCCGCGCCCCGGTGCCGAGGACCGCGTCAATAACGACGTGGGATCCGGCGGCGCCGGCTGCCAGGGCCGTGGCGTTGCCCGCAGTGAGGGCCGTATCCCTGCCGCCAGCGGCGCGGAAGGCCGCAAGGGCGGCCGGGTGGGCTTCGCCGGCAGTGAGGACCGCCGTCGCCCGCAATCCCCGGCGGGCGAGCAGGGCCGCGGCGAAAAGGCCGTCTCCGCCGTTGTTGCCCTTGCCCGCCAGGACGGCAACACTGGAGCCATAGGGCCGCAGTCCCCGGTGCTGCAGCTCCCGGACCACCGTGTTGGCGAGGCCGTGGGCGGCCCGCTGCATAAGAACAGCGCCCATACCCGAGCCCGCACGTGCGTCGAGAAAGTTCTTCTCGACGTCTCGGATGTGGGTTCCGGTATAGGCGCTGATCATGGAGCCTAGCCCTCGGCGATCACCGTGGCGGTAGCGATTCCGCCGTCGTGGCTGATCGAGAGGTGCCAGCGTTTGACCCCTTTGGACTCAGCCACGGCAAGGACGGTGTCCTTGACCTGGACGGTCGGACCGTGCTGGTCCAGCCCGATCCAGCAGTCCTGCCAGTTCATGCCGGCCGGGGCGCCCAGCACCTTGGCCACGGCCTCCTTGGCGGCGAACCGCGCGGCGAGGGACCGGGTGTTCAGTTCCCGCTCGGCCGGAACGAACAACCTGTCACGCAGCCCGGGGGTGCGCTCCAGCTGCCGGCCGAACCGCTCAATGTCTACGACGTCTACGCCGATGCCAACAATCATGCGGCTATTCTACGGTCACGCTCTTGGCCAGGTTCCGCGGCTGGTCCACGTCGTAGCCCTTGGCGCTGGCGAGGGCCAGGGCGAAGATCTGCAGGGGCACGGTGGAGAGCAGCGGGGCCAGGAGCGTCGGGGTCTCCGGGATGTAGATGACGTGCTCGGCGAAGGCCTTCACGRCCTCGTCACCTTCCTCGGCGATCACGATCGTCTTGGCGCCGCGGGCACGGACTTCCTGGATGTTGGAGACGATCTTGGCGTGCAGGGAGTCGCGGCCGCGGGGCGAGGGGACCACCACAAAGACGGGCTGGCCTTCCTCGATCAGCGCGATGGGTCCGTGCTTGARCTCGCCTGCGGCGAAACCCTCGGCGTGGATGTAGGCGAGCTCCTTGAGCTTCAGGGCACCCTCCATGGCGACCGGGAAGCCCACGTGGCGGCCCAGGAACAGGACGGACTTGGAATCGGCCATGTCCGCGCCGAGGGCCTTGATGACGTCGGCGTTGTCCAGGATCTGCTGGATCTTGGCGGGGATCTTGCCGAGGTCCGCGAGGATGTCCTTGATTTCGCCCTGGAACTTGTTCCCGCGCAGCTGTGCCAGATACAGGCCCAGCAGGTATGCGGCGGCGATCTGGGCGAGGAACGCCTTGGTGGAGGCCACGGCAATTTCCGGACCGGCGTGCGTGTACAGCACGGCGTCGGATTCGCGCGGGATCGTGGAGCCGTTGGTGTTGCAGATGGACACCGTCTTGGCGCCCTGTTCCTTGGCGTACCGCACAGCCATCAGGGTGTCCATGGTCTCGCCGGACTGCGAGATCGAGACGATCAGGGTGTTGGCGTCAACGATCGGGTCCCGGTAGCGGAATTCGTGGGAGAGCTCCACCTCGGTGGGGATCCGGCACCAGCGCTCGATGGCGTACTTGGCGACCTGGCCGGCGTAGGCGGAGGTGCCGCACGCCAGGACGATGATCTTGTCGACGCTCTTGAGCAGTTCGGTATCGATGCGGAGCTCATCGAGGGTCAGCCGGCCGTCGACGTCGGAGCGGCCCAGCAGGGTCTGCAGGACGGCGTCGGGCTGGTCGTGGATTTCCTTCTCCATAAAGGACGGGAAGCCGCCCTTCTCGGCGGAGGCCGGGTCCCAGTCGACGTAGTATTCCTTGCCCTCGGCCGGGGCGCCGAAGAAGTCGGTGATCGCGACGGTGTCCGCGGTGATGGTGACGATCTGGTCCTGGCCCAGTTCCACGGCCCGGCGGGTGTAGTCGATGAAGCCGGAGACGTCGGAGCCAAGGAAGTTCTCGCCCTCGCCCAGGCCGACCACCAGCGGGGAGTTGCGGCGGGCAGCGACGACGACGTCGGGCTGGTCAGCGTGCACGGCCAGCAGGGTGAAGGCGCCTTCGAGCCGCTGGCAGGCGAGTTCCATGGCCTTGGTCAGGCCGCCGTTGGAGTTGTCGCCGCCGAGCTGGTTGCGGTAGATGTCCCCGAGCAGGGCCGCGGCCACCTCGGTGTCGGTCTCGGAGAGGAACGTGACGCCCTTGGCGAGCAGGTCCTGCTTCAGTTCCGCGAAGTTTTCGATGATGCCGTTGTGGATCAGGGCCAGCTTGCCGCCGTCGGAGAGGTGCGGGTGCGCGTTCAGGTCCGTCGGGCCGCCGTGGGTTGCCCAGCGGGTGTGCCCGATGCCGGTCAGGGCGTCCGGCAGTGGGTTGGCCTCCAGCTCGGCAATCAGGTTGCTCAGCTTGCCCGACTTCTTGCGGGACGAGATAGCGCCGTCCGCCACGACGGCGATGCCGGCAGAGTCATAGCCGCGGTACTCCAGGCGGCGCAGTCCTTCCAGGACAACGTCCAGGGCCTTGTGATCAGTATTTACCCGGCCAGCCGACCGGCCTACATATCCAACGATTCCACACATGGGCACAAGCCTAGCTGGTTTCACGGTCAGGAGACGTAGGATGTGGCGCGCGCAACCCGGAAGGCCGCCGCCGGCGGGGTGTCCATTTCGCTCTGGGCCGCGTCAAGGGCAGAATCTCTAAAGTGACTTTGCAACGCAATGACGCGAACGGCGAGGGCGTCTCCCCGTTCGTTGAGCTGGACCGGCAGACCTGGTCCCGGCTCGCTGCCCAGATGGAGCAGCCCCTCAACGAGGAGGACGTGCTCCGACTTCGCGGCCTGGGCGACCCCCTCGATATGAAGGAGGTCCGGGAGGTCTACCTTCCGCTCTCCCGGCTGTTGCACCTGTACGTCGAGGGCGCCAACCAGCTCCACGCGGCCACCACCACGTTCCTCGGCGAGAAGACCCAGCGCACTCCCTTCGTCATTGGCGTGGCCGGCTCGGTCGCCGTCGGCAAATCAACCATCGCCCGTGTTCTCCGCGAGATGCTGCGCCGGTGGCCCGGCACCCCGAACGTCGAGCTGATCACCACCGACGGGTTCCTCTACCCGCTGGCCGAGCTCAAGCGGCGCCAGCTCCTGGAGCGCAAAGGCTTCCCGGAATCCTACGACCGCCGCGCGCTGCTGCGGTTCGTGAGCGAAGTCAAGGGCGGGGCCGAGGAGGTCCGCGCCCCCTGGTATTCGCACGTCACCTACGACATCGTCCCCGGCAAGGAAGTGGTGGTCCGCCGGCCGGACGTGCTGATCGTCGAGGGGCTGAACGTGCTGGCGCCAGCGCGTCCGCGGCACGACGGCAGGCAGGGCCTTGCCCTGAGCGACTTCTTCGACTTCTCCATCTACGTGGACGCCAAGACCTCCTACATCGAGGAGTGGTATGTGGACCGGTTCCGGAAACTGCGCACCACCGCGTTCGCGCAGCCGGAGTCCTACTTCCACCGCTACGCGACGCTCTCCGACTCGGAGGCCGAGCAAACCGCGCGCAGCATCTGGAAACGGATCAACGAGCCGAACCTGGAAGAAAACGTCCTCCCCACCCGCGGCCGCGCCCAGCTGGTGCTGACCAAGGACGCCGACCACTCCATCCGTCGTATGCTGCTCCGGAAGGTCTAGCACAGGTGTGCCAGGACAGCGCCGCCTCGCGGCTGGCCCGGAGAACGCCCCGCCGGCAGGTGCTCCGCCGCATGCTTGTTGCCGCCGCCGCCGTGGCTCTGCTGGCCGCCACCGCCGGCTGCAGCCCCGCCTCCGACACCGCTGACCGCACCTCCGGCACAAGCGTGCCAACTGGCGCCGCTGCCTCCGCGGCGTCCGCGGTCCCTACGGGCACGTCCCCGGCCGGTACGTCCACGCCCACATCCCCGCCGTCGCACGTGGCCCCGTCCTCGTCCCCCACAGCCTCCGCGTCGGCAACAACGGCGCCGGCGCCCCCGGCATCCTCAGCCCCGGGCCCGAAGCATTCCCTCACGGACCCGGCGAGCCCCTGGGTGGTGGTGAACAAGCACCGCCCCCTGGCCCCCGCCACATTCGTGCCGGCCGACCTGGTCCAGCCGCACGTCACCCTGGCCGTCTCCGGCGAGGCGAGCCAGCTGAACAGCACGACGGCGGCGGCGGCGGAACGGATGTTTGCCGCCGCCGCGGCCGACGGCGTTGTTCTGACCCTGGCGAGCGGTTACCGCTCCTACGCCACGCAGAGCACCACCTACAACGGCTACGTGAACTCGCGGGGCCGCGCGGAGGCAGACACGGCCTCCGCCCGGCCGGGTTATTCGGAGCACCAGACCGGCTGGGCCTTCGACATCGGCGACGGCGGCGGGGGCTGCAGCTTCCAGCCGTGCTTCGCCGACCAGCCCGCTGCCGTGTGGGTCAAGGCCAACGCCCACCGGTTCGGGTTCGTGGTCAGGTATCCCTGGATGGCGCACCCGGTCACCGGCTACTTCTACGAGCCGTGGCACCTCCGCTACATCGGTGCCGAGGCAGCCGGAGACATGCACAAGCGCGGCATCGCCACCCTCGAACAGTATTTCGGCTTGGAAGCCGCGCCAGCCTACCGCTAGTAACAGACAGGTGTGGCCCGCTCCCAGCCGGAAGCGGGCCACACTTGCGTGAACTTGCGGTCAGTCGGTGACCAGCGCCAGGGCCAGCTCCGTGCGCACCACCTGGGCCAGGTCTTCGGCGATCGCCTGGGCAGTCGCCTCGTCCGCGGCTTCGACCATCACCCGGACCACCGGTTCGGTGCCGGAGGGGCGCAACAGGACGCGTCCGGTTTCACCCAGCCGCTCTTCAGCCTGGGCTACGGCCCGGGCAACTGCCTCGTCGCCCTTCACCCGGGTGCGGTCGACGCCCTTGACGTTGATCAGCACCTGCGGGAGCTTGGTCATGACGGTGGCCAGGTCACGGAGGGGACGGCCTGTCAGGGCTACCTGGGCGGCCAGCTGAAGGCCGGTCAGCACGCCGTCGCCGGTGGTGGCGTAGTCGGCGAAAATCACGTGGCCGGACTGTTCGCCGCCGAGGTTGAACCCGCCTTCGCGCATGCCTTCGAGGACGTACCGGTCACCCACGCCGGTCTCGCGGAGGCTGATGCCGGCCTCCCCCAGCGCGATCTTGAGCCCGAGGTTGCTCATAACGGTCGCCACCAGGACGTCATCCTTGAGCTTGCCGGAGGCCTTGAGGGCGACGGCGAKGATGGCCATGATCTGGTCACCGTCCACCTCGTTGCCTTCGTGGTCGACTGCCAGGCAGCGGTCGGCGTCGCCGTCATGGGCGATGCCAAGGTCCGCACCGTGCTTGACTACCGCTTCCTTCAGCGGGCCCAGGTGGGTGGACCCCACGCCGTCGTTGATGTTGAGGCCGTCGGGTTCGGCTCCGATCACCACGACGTCAGCGCCAGCGCTTTTGAACACCTCCGGCGAGCAGCCGCTGGCGGCGCCGTGGGCGCAGTCCAGCACCACCTTCAGCCCCTCCAGGCGGTGCGGGATGGTGCCCAGCAGATGGACGATGTAGCGGTCTTCAGCGTCGGAGAAGCGCTGGATGCGACCCACTTCGCCGCCCACCGGCCGGACCGGTTCCTTGCTCAGCTGTTCCTCGATGGCGTCCTCGACGTCGTCGGGCAGCTTCTGGCCACCCCGCGCGAAGAACTTGATCCCGTTGTCCGGTGCCGGGTTGTGGGAGGCGGAAATCATCACGCCGAAGTCGGCGTCGAGGTCTGCCACCAGGTAGGCCGCTGCCGGGGTGGGGAGCACGCCGGCGTCGTAGACGTCGATGCCGGAGCTGGAGAGCCCGGCCTCCACAGCTGCGGCAATGAACTCGCCGCTGGCTCTCGGGTCGCGGGCCACCACGGCGCGCGGCCGGTTGCCGTTGGTGTTGCGGTCGTGCCCAAGCACGACGGCGGCGGCCTGCGCCAGTTGCATCGCCAACTCTGCGGTCAGTAGGCCGTTAGCCAGGCCCCGGACACCATCTGTTCCAAATAATCTAGACATCGAGCCCAAGTTTAGTCGATGGCGGGCCCGGGGTCCGTTCCGGGTGCGGCGGACGCGGCCTTAACGCCGGAAGCCCGCCCCGCATGATGCGGGACGGGCTTCCGGGTAAGCGCCATATGCGCTTGGGAAAGCGCTGATTAGCGCTTGGGGATCCGGGCGCTGAACAGCGCTGCGGGCCCCAAGCTGTGGTCGCGCAGGCGGCCACAGCTTGGGAAAGCGCTGATTAGCGCTTGGAGTACTGCTGAGCCTTGCGTGCCTTCTTGAGACCAGCCTTCTTACGCTCGATGACGCGTGCGTCACGGGTAAGGTAGCCGGCCTTCTTCAGGGTGGCGCGGTTGTTGTCGACGTCGATCTCGTTCAGCGAACGGGCGATGCCGAGGCGCAGAGCACCGGCCTGGCCGGAGGGGCCACCGCCGTGGATGCGGGCAATGACGTCGTAGGCGCCTTCGAGATCGAGGATCTTGAAGGGCTCGTTGACGTCCTGCTGGTGCAGCTTGTTCGGGAAGTAGTTCGACAGCTCGCGGCCGTTGATGGTCCACTTGCCGGAGCCGGGCACAACGCGAACGCGTGCAACGGCTTCCTTGCGGCGGCCAACAGCTGCGCCGGCGACGGTCAGTGCCGGACGTTCCTTCTTCGGCGCCGCTGCGTCAGCAGCACCGCTCTCCGAGGTGTAGCTGGTCAGGTTTTCCTCAGCCTCGACGGCTTCGGTGGTCTCTTCGTTCTGAGCCACGGTTCTCCTTGTATTAATAAGTTGTTTGGTGGCCAGGACTACTGGGCGACCTGGGTGATTTCGAAAGTCTTGGGCTGCTGGGCGGCGTGCGGGTGCTCTGCACCGCGGTAAACCTTCAGCTTGCCCAGCTGCTGTGCAGCGAGCGAGTTCTTCGGGAGCATGCCCTTGATGGCCTTCTCCACGGCGCGGACCGGGTTGGATTCCAGCAGCTCCGCGTAGTTGACGGAGGTCAGGCCGCCCGGGTAACCGGAGTGGCGGTATGCGCGCTTCTGCTCCAGCTTGGCGCCGGTGAGGGCAACCTTTTCAGCGTTGATGATGATGACGAAGTCGCCCATGTCCATGTGGGGCGCAAAGGTGGCCTTGTGCTTGCCGCGCAGCAGGATTGCGGTCTGGCTGGCAAGACGACCAAGGACAACGTCGGTGGCGTCAATGACGTGCCACTGGCGGTTGATATCGCCGGGCTTCGGGGTGTACGTACGCACGGTGTTTGCCTCGTTCTTGTTCTGGCGTTCTTGTTTTAGGCGTCACTCGAAGGTGCACCTACTATCTATGCGCTACCGGAACAGAGGTGAGGGCTCTATGTAACCAGTCATCCAGTGGTCTCGAATGTGCACGTTGAGTAGCTATCCTGCAACCGGATTCTCAAGCGGGCACGCATCATCGAGATAGGACACGCACAACGACTACCAAGAATAGCGGAAGCCTTGGCTGTGGGTCAAAATGGGGTGTCCGGTGGCATGCTGCCCGCGTGCCTGTCAGTTCCGGCCCGCCGCGCTCCTGGAGGTCACGTGCCCGTTCCCGCCATTGCAGGACCCGCACCGCTGCTTTTTGTCGCCATCGTTACTGTCGCCGCGCTGTGCCTGTCGCTGCTGGCTGACGTCGTGGTTCGGCGGACCCTTCCCGGGCTGGAACCGCACCCCTCCCCCGCCCAGCGGACGACGACGGCGGCGGCCGCTGCCGCGATATGCGCGCTTCTCGCGTGGCGCCTGGGCGTTTCTCCCGAGGTGCCGGCATTTATGGTCCTGGTTATTATCGGCGCCCAACTGGCGCGTATAGATGTTATTCATCATTTGCTGCCCAACAGGCTGGTTTTTCCACTGCTTGGGGCTGGCGTCCTGCTGCTCGCAGGGGCTTCGGCAGCGCTCGGAGGCTGGGAAAAGCTGGCCCGAGCCCTCGCCGCCGGCGTCATTCTCTTCTTTTTCTACTTCATCTTGGCTCTCATCAGCCCCAAGGGCCTCGGAATGGGCGATGTGAAGCTTGCAGCGCCACTTGGGCTGTACTTGGGCTACTTGGGCTGGTCCCAGTTGTTTTACGGCGGCGCCCTGGGCTTCGTCGCCGGAGGCCTAGTTTCCGCGGTTCTCGTCTCGCGCAGGCGCGCAAACACGCCAAAAGAAGTCCCGTTCGGGCCCTCCATGCTGGCGGCCGCCCTAGCGGTCATCCTGCTCTCGGCGTAGCCCACTTTTCGCGCCCATCCGTGGCGGAACCAGTAAGTCGACTTAGCAAACCAAGTAGTTGCGAGTTTGGCACCCTACAGAACTGAGTACACCTCTCAGACCTACGCGTAAAACCATCGTTTTGCCTTCCAGAAGTCGAGTAGCCAATGCCATTGCAGGGCCAATAATCGCCGTGCAAATGTTGTCCCAACGGACCTCCAGGGCACAACAAAGGGGAGTTGCTGGAATTCCGTAAAACTATTCAAAAACTCTGGAAAAGGACTTTTACAATGACTGGTCTCATGGTTTCAATGATCGCATTTGTAGCCGGCGTCAAGGACAGGCTCGAATCGGAAAAAGGCGCGACCGCGACGGAATACTCGCTGCTCGTGGCTTTCATCGCCTTCATCGTCATCGGCGGGGTCACGCTCTTCGGCGCCGCGCTCAACACGTGGTTCGGTCAGCTCGCGACCCACGTCGGCACTTTTGCCCACTAGGCAAGTCGAGCAGGTCTCAGCAACACCCACTGTGCCGCGTCCGTGTTTCGCGGACGCGGCACAGCTCTTAATCCTTCAGCTGCATCTATCCCTGGGGGGATCCAATGAAGCGCAGCATCTGGCCGTCGCGCCGGCTAAGAGCGCAAGACCGTGAGCGGGGGGCCGCCGCCGTCGAGTTCGCCCTGATTGCACCCATCCTCCTCGCCCTGGTTGGCGGGATCATCGAATTTTCGTACTCCTACAATCTGCAGATCTCCGTGACCCAGGCGGCCCGCGAGGCCGCTCGAAGCATGGCCATCTTCAACGATCCGGCCCGTGCACAAGCGGCCGGGGTGGCAGGCGCGCCAGGGCTGAACCCGGCCGGATTCACCTACACGTTTACAGGTGCTTGTCCCGCCGGCGGCACCGGCAACGCACAGGTGTCGGTCGGCTACACCGCCAACTCACTGACAGGAATCTTCGGTGGTTCCGTCACGCTCAACGGAACTGGAGCCATGCGATGCCACGGTTGACGTGCGCCGCGGGGATCCGCCGGGGCCAAGAAGCAGAGCGGGGCGCGGCCGGCATCCTCGTAGCAGTCTTGATGCTTGTGCTCATCGGAGCAGGGGCCTTGGCTGTTGACACCGGCGAGATCTATGCCGAAAAAGCACAACTGCAGAATGCTGCGGACGCGGGCGCTTTGGCGGCAGCTCAACGATGCCACGCGGCAGGAACCTGCACCAACGCCCAGGCGCTCGCCTGGGCCCGCGAACTGGCCGGACCCAATTCCAATGACGGCGCCTCGGCCGTTGATTCGGTGGACGTGTCGGTACCGGGTCAAGTATCCGTAGTTACCTCAACCCTGGGCAGCGACGGGGCAGGCTTCCTGACCAAGATGTTTGCCAGCGTTCTCAACGCGCCACCCGCAACCGTCCGGACTGGTGCCACTGCCGCCTGGGCACCGTTGAGCAGCGGTTCCGGATTCCCGCTCGCGATCTCCAACAGCTGCTTCAACCTCTCCACAGCCGTAGCAACCGGAGAGGTCCAGAAGATCTCCTACAAACCGGGCGGCACCTGCACAGGGCCATCCGGAACTCAAATCCCGGGCGGGTGGGGATGGCTCGATCGCAGCTCTCCATGCGTCGCGGTAACCGCCACCGGCAACAACCGTGTGGGGTCCGATCCCGGCAACAACCCCCCGACAGACTGTGACGCCGTCCTTGCCGGGTGGATCTCCACCATCCTCGCCGGCGGCGACGTCAAAGTCGCTTTTCCCGTCTTCGACAACGCTGGCGGCCAGGGGCAGAACGGTTACTTCCACGTGATCGGCTATGCCACTTTCAAGATGTGGGGGTGGAAATTCGGCAACAACCACAACTACGAATTCAAAAACACGGCAGGCGATCCGAACATGACGAGCTCCCTGGCCTGCAGCGGCGGTAACAACCGGTGCATTATCGGCCAATTCGTGAAGTTCGAAACAATTAACTCGACGGGAGAGGCTTCTGGCGGCAGCACCGACTTGGGAACCGTGGATATAAAACTCATCAAATAAGCAATTTCTAAGGAGTTACGATGAAAACACGCCTGCTGGGGGGCATCGCCGCATTGTTAGTGGCAATTATCGGAACCGTGCTGCTGGTCTCTTATGTACAGAATGCTGACAAACGGGCATTGGCCGGCACGGAAACAGAATCGATCTACGTAGTGCAAAAAGCTATTCCGGCCGGAACCGCCGCAGACCAACTGTCGGCGATGGTGACCAAGAAGGACGTTCCGAAGCTGGCACTGGCAGAGAACAGCATTACGGACCTTGCGTCGTTGGGATCCAAGGTCACCGCGGTGACGTTGATGCCGGGAGAGCAACTGCTTTCCAGCCGGATGGTGGACGCGAATGCGTTCCTCGGCCCGGCGCGGGTCCAGGTTCCTTCGGGCATGCAGGAACTGACGCTCAAGCTCCCGATTGAACGCGTTGCCGGCGGGATCCTGAAGGCTGGCGACACAGTGGGGGTCTTCTTGTCCATGGATGTTGCAGCAGCTGGAGGGGACGGGGCTGCTGGCGCCAAAGTGAGCAAAACCCAGCAGACGTTCCACAAGGTCCTGGTCACGGCGGCCCAATTCAGCGACGGGGCCGCCACACAGACCGGCGCATCCGAGACTGCCCCCGGCACCAGCCAGGTCTCGGCAACCTCGACTACCAAGTCACAGGGCGACGGCAGCTACCTCATCACGCTGGCGAGGAACTCCGCCGATGCGGAGCGGATCGTCTTCGCTGCCGAGTTCGGCAAGATCTACCTCTCGAAGGAGCCCGCTGACGCGGTGGCATCCGGTAAGGGCACAGTTGATGCGGCAGGGCTGTTCCGATGAGCCGCTTCGTACTGATCACCCCGAACTCGGATTTCGAGCGGCTGGTCAAGCTGGCAGTAGGCGGAATGCACGGCGAACTCCACGTCTTCAAGGCGGACTATCTGCCTGAAGGCCCGGCGGACATTCTCCGCCAGATGGTCGGAGACCCGCCTGAGGTCCTCATCCTGGGTCCCGGCGTTCCCGTCGCCGACTCGCTTAAGTTGGCCGCTGTGGTCGACCTCCAGTATCCGGAGATCAGCGTCGTCCTCGCCGTCACGGCCAGCCCGGAGACAGTGGTCCAAGCCATGCGGGCCGGCGTCAGGGACCTGCTGGACCCCGGTGCCGATCCGGAGACAATCAGGGTCATGCTGGAACGGGCCAGCCTTGCCGCCGCCGGACGGCGTCGGGGGCTGGGGCCGCAGGCCACTGAGCACGCGGACCACGGATCCGGACGTGTCATTGCCGTGATGTCGCCAAAGGGCGGCGTCGGCAAGACAACGGTGGCCACCAACATCGCCGTCGGCCTCGGGAAAACCGCCCCCATGAGCGTCGTGATTGTTGACCTCGACCTGCAGTTCGGGGATGTGGCCAGCGGGCTGCTGCTCGAGCCGGAGTTCACAGTCACGGATGCCGTGATGGGAGCCGCCAGCCAGGACTCCATGGTGCTCAAGACCTATCTCACCGTTCATCCGGCCGGCATCTACGCTCTCTGTGCCCCACGGACCCCGGTGGAGATGGACCGCATCAGCGCAGCCCACGTTTCGCATCTGCTCGAACAGTTGCGGCAGGAGTTCCGCTACATCGTCGTGGACACGGCGCCGGGGTTAGGCGAGCACGTCCTTGCCACCCTGGAACAGGCCACGGACGCCGTGTGGATCTGCGGAATGGACGTTCCGAGCATCCGGGGGATGCGCACCGGGTTCCGGATCCTCGACGAGCTGAACCYGGTGCCGGCACACCGCCACATTGTGCTCAACATGGCCGACCGTCGGGCCGGGCTGTCCCTCAAGGACGTTGAGGCTACCGTCGGCGCGCCTGTGGACGTGGTCCTGCCGCGATCCCGGACCCTCCCGTTCTCCACCAACAAAGGAATCCCCTTGCTTCAGGACGGCAGCCGGGACGCTGCCCTCAAGGGTCTCCGTCAGCTGGTTGACCGCTTCAAGCCGGAGTGGGACGCCAGGCCCCACAAGCAACTGCACCGAAGGGCGGTAGTCCAGTGAGCCTCACAGACCRATTCCAGCAAATGCGGGGCGGTTCGTTGCCCGCCGCACCGGAGGGAAAGCCGGCCGCCGTCGACGTTTTCGCCAAGCAGGAGCAGCCGGCCACCCTTGGCCGGATCCTCGAGGCAAAGACCGCGGCGGAGTCCCAGTCCGGTCTCCCGGACCTGCAGCAGACCGCCACCGTGGCGAGTGAAGCCCTGAACGCCCTCAAGGAACGCGCCAGCCAGGCGCTCTTTGAACGGCTCGGTTCCCGGATCACGGACTCGTCGATCGATGAGTCTGAACTCCAAAAGTCAGTCAAGGACGAGCTGAAGGCGGTGGTGGACGAGGAGCAGATCCCGCTCACCACGGTCGAGCGACAGCGCCTGATCCGGGAAATCATCGATGACGTTCTGGGCCATGGACCCATCCAGAGGTACCTCGATGATCCAACGGTGACCGAGGTCATGGTCAACCGCTTCGATCAGATCTACGTCGAGCGCCAGGGCCAGCTTTACCTGACCGACTCAAAGTTCACCTCGGACGATGCTCTGCGTCGGGTCATCGAAAGGATCGTCACCAACGTGGGGCGCCGGATCGATGAATCATCTCCGCTGGTGGACGCGAGGCTTTCGGACGGATCCCGCGTCAACGCCATCATTCCGCCCCTGGCCGTCAACGGGCCGGCCCTGACCATCCGGAAGTTCGGCCGCGATCCCCTGACCGTCCATGACCTGATCTCGATGGGCAGCCTGTCCCCGGAAATGGCGGAGCTGCTGCAGGCCTGCGTGGTCGCGCGCCTGAACATCATCGTCTCCGGCGGAACGGGCACCGGCAAGACCACGCTCCTGAATGTCCTCTCGTCCTTCATCCCCCGGGCGGACCGGATCGTCACCATCGAAGATGCCGTGGAGCTCCAACTCCAGCAGGACCACGTGGTCCGGTTGGAAAGCCGGCCCCAAAACATCGAGGGCAAGGGCGAGATCTCCATCCGGGACCTGGTCCGCAACTCGCTGCGTATGCGGCCAGACCGGATCGTGGTCGGCGAGGTCCGCGGCGGCGAGTGCCTGGACATGCTGCAGGCCATGAACACCGGCCACGACGGCTCCATCTCCACCGTCCACGCGAACTCCCCCAGGGATGCGATGGCCAGACTCGAGACGCTGGTGCTGATGGCCGGCATGGACCTCCCGCTGCGGGCAATCCGCGAGCAGGTTGCCTCGGCTGTGAACCTGATTGTGCACATCTCCCGGCTCCGCGACGGGTCCCGGCGCGTCACGCACATCACCGAGGTTCAGGGCATGGAGGGCGACGTCGTTACCCTCCAGGATGCTTTCGTCTTCGACTATTCCGCCGGTATTGACGCCAGCGGCAAGTTCCTCGGCAGGCCCATGCCTACCGGAGTCCGTCCGCGGTTCACCGATCGCTTCGCCGAACTCGGGATACAAATTTCGCCGGCCGTGTTTGGCGCCACACCGGTCAGGGGGCGGTAACAATGCCGGACCAATCCCCTCTCATCTTTGTAGCCGGGCTCCTTCTCATCTACGGCGCCCTGGCCGTCCTGGTCTCCGTGGCCTTCAAGTCCCGGTCCGTGCCGCTGAGCAGGCGCCGCCCGGACGGGACAGCTATCCATGCCTCCGGGCTGACCAAACTGACGGACCAGGCCGTGCACTCGCTGAATCATGGACTGCCCAGCCGCGGCTCGGGACTGCTCAGCCGGGAGAAGCTCGACAGCGCCGGACTCAAGAAGCAGCCTGGCGACTATCTGGTGATGGCGGGTGCGGTCACTTTCGTTTCGGTGGTGTTGGGGTTCCTACTGTCAGGCCCGCTTTTCGCAGCACTGATGCTGGTCCTGGCGCCGGTTGGCCTCATCCTGTTTCTCAACGTCCTGGTYTCCCGGCGGCGCAAGAAGTTCGACGAACAGGTCCCCGATTCGCTGCAAATGCTCGCTGGCGGCTTGCGCGCCGGACACAGCCTGCTGCGCTCGGTGGATGCAGCCGCTGAGGAGAACGAGGCCCCCATGAAGGAGGAACTCAACCGTGTGGTGAATGAGACCCGGATCGGCCGGGACCTGGGCGAATCACTCGGGGAGGTGGCCAGGCGCACTGCCAATGACGACTTCGCCTCGATTACCCGCGCGATCGAGATCCACCGGGAAGTGGGCGGGGACCTCGCCCAGGTCCTGGACAACGTGGGCGAAACCATTCGTGACCGCAACCAGCTCCGGGGCCAGGTCAAGGCGCTCAGCGCAGAAGGCCGGATCTCCGCCATGGTCCTGATCGCGCTTCCGGTGGTCATGTTCGTCGGGTTGACGCTTTTCAATCCGATGTATTCGAGAGTCTTCCTCACCACGTTTCCCGGCTTTCTCATGATCCTCGCGGCCGTGGTCCTGCTCGTCGTCGGCGGCTTTTGGCTGAGCCGGCTTATCAAACCCAAGTTCTGAGACGAAGGGGGAGAACAATGCAAACTGTTGCCTACGCAGCCATCCTGGCCGTCGTCGCCCCGATCTCGATAATGACGTGGCTGGCCTTCACCGGAGACAGGGCCGGGCTGCGCAACATCCAGTCCAATCTTGGCCGGGGACCGCAGGCCTCCGGATCAATGCTGTCCGCCACTGGAGAGTTCGCGGCGTTCAGCCGACGGATCACTCCGAAGGGGTACACGGCCTGGCTGGACAAACAACTCGCCGGAGCCGGCCGACCTAAAGAATGGCCACTTGGCCGCCTCATCATGATCAAGCCGCTACTTGCCCTAGCCGGGGCTGTCGCGGGTATCTTGCTGGTCGCTGGAAGTCCCACGGCCATCAGCTTCGTCCTCCTGGCGGGGATCACGGCGCTTGCGTACTTTGTGCCTGACATACTGGTCCGGAACCACGCCCAAAAGCGGCGCGAAGCCATCAAGCTGGAACTGCCGGACGCCCTGGACCAGATGCTCATCTCGGTGCAGGCCGGCCTTGGTTTTGAAACGGCCATGGCCAGGGCCGGCCAAAACGGCAAGGGACCGCTCGCTGATGAGTTGATTCGGACGCTCCAGGACATCCAGGTTGGCCGCTCCCGGAAGGACGCTTACCTTGCGATGGCCCAGCGCGTGGACGTGCCGGACCTCCGGTCCTTCGTCCGCGCCGTAGTCCAGGCCGATGCTTATGGCATCGCCATCGCCCAGGTGCTGCACTCACAGGCGAAGGACATGCGGGTCAAGAGGCGCCAGCGGGCGGAGGAACACGCCCTGAAGATGCCCGTGAAGATGCTCTTCCCGCTCATTTTTTCGATCCTGCCCGCCCTGTTCATCGTGGTGTTGGGACCCACAATCATGAGCATCATGGATGTTTTCGCCAAGAGGTAAGCCCCAGCGGCCGCGAACCGGCCGCCCACAGACCGGACCCCCCTTAGAACCCAGAGCTGAGGGGGGTCCTTCCTTGTGGCTGGGCTTCCGTGGTCCCCAGCGCAGGATAAGTGCAGGGAATGGGCAGGAAATGGGCAGTTTGGGAAGTGTTGGCACAGGATGTTCCAAACTCGGATCAACGGCGTGTCGGCGGTTGCTAAGTTCCTTTCAGTGCTGGTGCAGGGCCAGCCGCCCAACTCGCTCAGGAGTCACCAATGCGTTCCTACCTCTCCAACATCGCTTCCCGCCTTCGCCGCGACCAGCGCGGCGCCACCGCCGTCGAATACGGCATCATGGTCTCCCTCATCGCCGTCGTCATCATCGTCGCCGTGACGCTGCTCGGCGGCACTTTGCACGACACGTTCACCAAGGTCCAGTGCGACATCGCGGGCGCGCCGCACGCCTACACGGCTAGCACCCCGGCCGGCAGCGCTACCTGCTCGTAGCACCGCCACGATCCACGAGTCAGGGTTGGGGTAGGCTCCGGTCTTTCCCAACCCTGACTGCGTTCAGGCGCCAGCCAACAGTCAGCAAGGAAGGCGGTCCCCCCATGTCCAAGACAAGCGAGCGGGGCGCCGTCGCCGTGGAATTCGCCCTTCTGGCCCCCATCCTGGTCATGCTGCTGCTGGGGATCATGGAATTCGGCCGCGCGTACAACGTGCAGATCTCACTCTCCAACGCTGCCCGTGAGGGCGCACGGGTGATGGCCGTCAACTACTCAACGCCAACAGCCGCGACGACCGCCAAAGCCGCTGCGGTGAGTGCCGCGAGCGTTCTGAAGCCGAGCCTGACCAACGACAAGATTTTTTTCTCGTATCAGACGACGCCGGCCTCGACTCCCGCGCCAACCGCCTGCGCCGCCAACGTCCAAGTCACCGTGACCATCAACTACAACCTGTCCACAATGACGGGCATTGCCGGACCATTTTCGATGAAGGGCGTAGGGACGATGCAATGCGGCGGATAGCAGTTCCGGACGACACGGAACGTGGCGGGATCGCTGTTGTGGTCGCCCTCCTTATGGTGGTTCTCCTTGGATTCGCGGCCATCTCCATCGACGTCGCTCGACTCTATGCCGAGCGTGGCCAATTGCAGAACGGGGCCGATTCGGTAGCCCTGATGCTGGGCCAAAAATGTGCCAAGAATCCGAATGATCCGGACTGCTCCGACACTCTGACCTCGCCTCTGGTTCTCGCCCGGACGCTTGCCAACGCCAACGCCGTTGACGGACAGAGCAACGTCAAAGCCATCGTCTTGGACAGGACGAATCGCCAAGCCACGGTCACCACGAGCGCCAAGGACAGTGGGGGCACCCTCAATTCGGTACCGGACGTTTTTGCCCGCGCACTAGGCTTCTCGAACTCGGAGGTCACAGCTACTGCCAATGTCCAGTGGGGGACTCCGTCCAAGGGCACCGTCATCGTCCCTTTAGCCATCGCCGAGTGCAAATTCTCCCCAGACCCCTCCTTCGTGCAGGTCCTCAATATGAGCGCAGGCGGATGCTCAGGAATCCCCGGGGGTTTTGGATGGATTACCGACCCGAATGCCGCCGATTCTGCGTGCAGCGTCGTGATCAGTGCTGGCGCCGCGAATGATCCAGGCATCTGGTTCAGTAGCGACACCGGCGCCTCCCGACCTTCCGTCTGTTCCCCTGCGGACATCAGCGCTTTGAACGACCAGACCGTCCTTCTCCCGCTCTACGCCGTGGCCACGGGCAACGGGTCAGGCGGCAAGTACTACATCAAGGGCTTCGCGGCCTTTCACGTCACCGGCTACCGCTTTGCGAGTGACACATGGAATTCGAGCGGGCTGGCCAACAAGTCCCTCCGCGGATACTTCGTGAAATTCGTTTCCCTCTCGCAAGCCCTAGAACTCGGAAGTACCCCCGGCTACGGGGCCTCCGTTGTCCGTCTCACCATTGGAGTGCCCTAACAGTGAAGTCACGCGTATTGGCAGGAGTGGCCGCAGTGGTGCTGGCCATCGTCGGTGCCGTCCTCGTCGTCAGCTATGCCCAGGGCGCCGACTCGCGGGCCGTCCAGAATCTGGACCCGGTCAGCGTTCTGGTGGTGCAAAAGGCCGTCCCGGCCGGCACCCCCGTTTCGTCGCTCTCAGCGTTCGTCACTGCCCAGGAACTTCCTGGCAAAGCCGTCTCGAAATCGGCACTCCCGAATCTCGACGGCCAGGCCGGCAAGGTCACCGCTGTCGATCTGCTGCCGGGCGAGCAACTCGTCTCCGAGCGCCTGGTTCAGCCCCAGGACCTGAAAACCAGCGGGTCGGTGCAAATCCCCAAGGGACTCCAGGAAGTGTCCTTCCAGTTGGAACCCCAGCGGGTTGTCGGCGGACGACTTGCAGCTGGCGACCACGTTGGCATCTTCATCAATCTGAAGGACGGCGGCCTGGAGGCAAAGCCCGACAAGCAGACCACCCAGTTGACCGTCCATAAAGCCCTCGTGACCGCGGTGCAGCGTGCACCGTCAGCCACGCCCACCCCGCAGCCGTCAGCAAGCGGATCCGCGGCTCCGGGTGAAGACACCACGCTCCCTGTGGGCTCACTGATCATTACCGTGRCCGTCAACGATGTGGATGCCACGAAGATTGTCTACGCCTCGAATTTCACGGAAGTGGCGAGCATCTGGCTGAGCCGGGAACCGCTCGACGCCACAGACAGCGGCCGTCCCGGAATTGTCACCCGACCGGAGGTCTACAAGTGAGCCGCTTCGTTCTGATCACCCCCAACACCGACTTCGATGCGCGGGTCCGCCAGGCCGTTGCCGGCGGTTTGCCGGGCGGCGTCCAGACCTTCGCGTTCGTCAACCCGGCCAATCCCGGTGAACTCTTCGCCAACCTCAACCAGGAGCGCCCCGAGGTCCTCATCCTCGGCCCCGATGTTCCGATCGAGGACGCGCTGCGGCTCGCCACGGTGTTCGATGTCCAACTGCCGGAACTGAGCGTGATTCTGGTCGCCGAGGCCGACCCGGAGTTTGTGCTGCTCGCCATGCGCGCCGGGATCCGCGACATCCTCAGCCCCGCAGCGGACCCGGCCCAGATCCGGGTGCTGTTGGAACGCRCCTGCCAGTCTTATGCCAGCCGGACGCGGGGCACTGCAGTCCAGCAGCCGGACAGCAAGCCCAAGGGCCTCGTGATCGGTGTGTTCTCCCCCAAAGGCGGCGTCGGAAAGACCACCATCGCCACCAATATCGCCATCGGGCTGGGGCAAGTCGCGCCGATGGGGGTTGTGATCGTGGACCTGGACCTGCAGTTCGGCGATGTGGCCTCCGGCTTGTACCTGAATCCGGAACACACCGTCACCGATGCCGTCTCGGCGTCGGCCAGTCAGGACTCCCTGGTCCTCAAGGCCTTCCTCACGGTCCACCCCAGCAGCATCTACGCCCTGTGCGCTCCCCGGACCCCGGTGGAAGCTGACGACATCACCCCGCAGCAGGTCAGCCGGCTGATCGAGCAGCTCGCGCAGCAGTTCCAGTACGTCGTTGTCGACACCGCCCCGGGCCTGCCCGAAGTGGGACTCGCCGCCATGGAGCAATGCACCGACGTCGTCTGGGTCAGCGCCATGGACGTTCCCAGCATCCGTGGGCTCCGTTCGGGCCTGGGCATCCTGCGGCGCCTGGACCTGCTGCCGGAAACCCGCCACGTGGTCCTGAACATGGCCGACTCCAAGTCCGGTCTCAGCGTCCAGGACGTCGAGGCCACCATCGGTGCGCCGGTGGATGTGAGCATCCCGCGGTCCAAAGCCGTGGCGTACTCGACCAACCGCGGGATTCCGGTGCTGCAGGACGGGCGGAAGGACCCCGCGGTGAAAGGGCTGCGCCAGCTGGTGACCCGCTTCGATCCCGCCTGGCGGGCCACCGCGCAGAAGAAGCTGCACCGACGGGTGGTTGTCCAGTGAAACTCTCCGAGCGCCTCTCCGCTGCGGAAGCGGGACCGCAGTCCCGGCCGGCAACGCCGCCGCAGGCACCCTCCACCCCCTCCCCGTCCCCCACTCCTGCCGCCGGCTCAATCCGCAGGGAACCGTCACGGGCCGAGCCCTCGCGCCTGGCCGCGGCGGCCGCGGCGGCAGCTGCGGTATCCACGGAGCATCACGATCCGGCGCGAACCAAGGGCCAGCAGCCCGTGGACGCCTTCGCCGCGCTCAAGGAACGCGCTGCCACCGCCCTGTTCGAACGGATGGGAACCCGCTTCAACGATTCCGCGGTCACAGAAGACGAGCTCCGAGCCACCGCGCGCGACGAACTGATCCGGATCATCGACGCCGAACAGGTCCCGCTGTCCGGCGAGGAACGTACCCGGCTGGTCCGGGACGTCGCGGACGACGTGCTGGGCTACGGCCCGCTTCAGCGTCTCCTGGACGACCCCGCGGTTACCGAGATCATGGTCAACCGAATGGACCAGATCTACGTCGAGCGCAAAGGCCAGCTGACCCTGACCGATTCACGCTTCAGCTCCGAAGACCACCTCCGGAAAGTGATCGAACGCATCGTCTCCAAGGTTGGCCGGCGGATCGATGAGTCGTCGCCGCTGGTAGATGCCCGCCTCGAGGACGGTTCACGCGTCAACGCGGTCATCCCGCCCCTGGCCGTGGGCGGTTCCTCGCTGACCATCCGAAAGTTCAGCAAGGTTCCCCTCACGGTGCGCAACCTGATCGATTTCGGCACCCTCACCCCAGAGATGGCGGAGCTGCTGAACGCCTGTGTTCGGGCCAAACTGAACATCATCGTCTCCGGAGGCACCGGCACAGGAAAGACCACCCTGCTCAATGTCCTCTCCTCCTTCCTGCCGCACGACGAGCGGATCGTCACCATCGAGGACGCCGTCGAACTCCAGATCCAGCAGGAACACGTGGTGCGCCTCGAAAGCCGGCCGCCCAACACCGAAGGCAAGGGCGAGGTCACCATCCGCGACCTTCTSCGCAACTCSCTGCGTATGCGGCCGGACCGGATYGTGGTGGGCGAGGTCCGCGGCGGCGARTCCCTSGACATGCTCCAGGCGATGAACACCGGCCACGACGGYTCMCTCTCCACCGTSCACTCCAACTCGCCGCGCGACGCCGTCGCCCGCCTCGAAACGCTCGTGCTGATGGCCGGAATGGACCTGCCCCTGCGTGCCATCCGCGAGCAGATCGCCTCGGCGGTAAACCTGATCGTCCAGATCTCCCGGTTGCGGGACGGCACCCGCCGCATCACGCATGTGACCGAGGTCCAGGGCATGGAGGGGGACATCGTGACCCTCCAGGACGCTTTTGTGTTCGACTACTCCGCCGGAGTGGACGTTCACGGCCGGTTCCTCGGCAAGCCGGTGGCCACCGGGATCCGGCCCCGCTTCATCGACCGCTTCGAGGACCTCGGAATCTTCGTCTCCCCCGGCGTCTTCGCGGCGCCGCTCGCTCCGGCCGGGAAAGGGTGAGCGTTTCATGGCACTGACAGTCGGCGCACTCTTGCTGGCCGCTGCCCTCCTGCTGCTGGCCGTGGCGATCCTGTCGCCGGGAACCGCACGCGTCCCGCTGGACCGGAGGCGGCCCGTCGCGGCCGCGCAGGATTCCTCGCTGAGCCGCTTCGCAGGGTCCGCGGTCAGCATGGCCGATGGCTTCTTCGCCCAGCGTAAAGTCCGGCTCTTCAACCGGGATGCCCTGGAACAAGCCGGGCTGAGGATGGGCCAGGGCGATTTTTACGTGCTCCTGGCCGTCGRCGCCTTCGTGGCGGCCCTGGCCGGCTTCGTCGTCGGCGGTCTCCTGCTTGCCTTCCTGCTGGTCCTCCTTGCCCCGCTCGCCGGCCATCTGGTCCTCACGGTCCTGACCGGGAAACGCCGCGCCAAATTTGATGACCAGCTCAGCGACACCCTGCAGCTGCTGGCCGGCGGCCTGCGGRCCGGGCACAGCATCCTGCGCGCCATCGACGCCGCAGGCAGCGAATCCCAGAGCCCCACCGCCGAGGAGATGCGCCGGGTCATCACCGAAACCTCCCTGGGCCGCGACCTGCTGGCCTCCCTCAGCGACACAGCGGACCGGATGCGGAATGAAGACTTCGTCTGGATCGCGCAGGCCATCCAGATCAACCGCGAGGTTGGCGGCAACCTCGCCGAGGTGCTGGACCAGGTGAACGAAACCATCCGCGAGCGCAGCGAGATCAAGGGCCACATCAAGTCCCTCGCGGCCGAGGGCAAGTTCTCCGCGTACATCCTGATGGCCATGCCGGTGGGCATTGTGCTCATGCTGATGCTGGTCAACCCCGGGTACATGAACGTGATGTTCACCAACCCGCTGGGCTGGGGCATGATCGCGGCTTCCGTGATCCTGATGACGATCGGTGGTCTGTGGATGCGCAAGATCATCGACCTGAAGTTCTGAGGCGAGCATGAGTCCCCTCGTCCTGCTGGCCCTCCTGCTGATCTGCCTTCCGCTGGCCTACCTGGTGTGGTCGCTGCTGTCTGTGGACCGGAAGTCCCAGCGCGCCATCCGGCAGATGCTCGTCCAGGATGCCGGCCCCGCCGAAACCAGCGCCCCGCAGCACAAAGCCCTGCTGGAGCGCCTCGGCTACCGGCTGACGCCCCCGGCCTATATCCGGAAGCTGGACCGGCTGCTGTCCCTCGCCGGCCGCCCGGCCTCGCTCCCCCTCGGCCGGGTGCTCGCCGCCAAGCCGCTGCTGGGACTGGTCGGTGCGCTCCTGGGCCTGTGGCTGGCCAGCACCCCCGCGCCACTGCTGAAGCTGGTGGGCCTGTTCGTGATGCTCCTTGGCTACTTCATTCCGGACCTTCTCCTCTACAGCAAGGGCCAGGAGCGGCAGAAGATCATGCAGCTCGAACTGGCGAACACCCTGGACCAGATGCTGATCTCGGTCGAGGCCGGACTGGGGTTTGAAGGCGCCATGGCCCGCGCCGGAGAGAACGGCAAGGGCCCGCTGGCCGAGGAACTGGTCCGCACCCTGCAGGACATGCAGGTGGGCCGCAGCCGGCGGGAGTCCTACCAGGCCCTCGCGGCCCGGACAAACATCCCGGAGCTCCGCAGCTTCGTCCAGGCAGTCGTGCAGGCGGACACGTGCGGAATCGCCATCAGCCGGGTGCTCCGGATCCAGGCCAAGGTGATGCGGGTCAAGCGCCGCCAGCGGGCCGAGGAGAAGGCCATGAAGTTGCCGGTGACCATCCTGTTTCCCCTGCTGTTCTTCATCTTCCCGGTCCTTTTTATCGCAATTTTGGGACCCGCCGTGATCAACGCTATCCAGACATTCAGTGGCCACTGAGGACCGGACAAGGATAGCCGCAAGGTTTCCGCAGGATACCCGGCCGCCGGCGGCGTCGGTCCCGGACAGCGGGTACCGTAGTGGCATGTCCCTTTTAGCTGCTGGCCCCGACGACGGAATTGTGGGCACTCCGCTGTCCGCCGACGCCCCCGCCGCCGCCGGCGCAGGGCTGACGCTCCCCCAAGCCGGCGTCGCGCCGCTGGTGGACCCGGCCGCGCTGCAGGATCTGAGCGAGCAGTTGAACAGCACCGCCGTGGCCCAGGGCTTCGCCCGGGACTACGCCGAAATGTGGGACCAGCGGTATGACTCCCTGGCCGGGGCCCTGGACCGCCGGGACCAGGCGGCCGCGCTTGATGCCGTACTGAGCCTCAAGACGTCCTCGTCAATGGTCGGCGGCCTCCGGCTGGCCGAACTCGCCGGCCGGCTTGAAGCGGCCATCCGGGCCGGAAACCTTCAGTACGCCGAGTCCCTCCTGGGCGACGTTGCCGCGCGCGGCAGCGAAACCGTGGACGAACTGCAGTACAGCTACATCCACCAGGAACGCTAGGCGCGAAGTGGCGCCAGCCGGTAGCCGACGCCGCGCACCGTCTGGAGCCAGCGCGGATGTACCGGGTCCTCCCCCAGTTTGCGCCGCAGGTTGCCGATGTGCACCTCAACGGCACGCTCGTCGGATTCGCTGATGTACGCATCGGTCCGGTAATACTCGCCCCGCACCACCCGCACCAGCTCCGCCTTGGACTTCACGGCTCCGGCGCCGCGGAGGAGTGCGTGCAGGAGGTCGAACTCGCTGCGGGTCAGGGCCAGCGGCTCACCGTCGACGGCCACCGAGCGGGTGTCCGGATTCAGGGCAACACCGTTGTGCCGGAGGACCGTGTCGATCACAGCAGCAGGGGTGCCGGCCTGCGCCCCGGTCAGGGCGCCCTGGGTGTTGGTCCGCGGGCGGCGCATCATCGCCGCCACCCGGGCGCGGAGTTCGCGGGGACGGAAAGGCTTGGTCAAAAAGTCGTCGGCCCCGGTGTGCAGGGCCGTCAGGGTATCCAGCTCATCAGTGCGGGCGGTCAGCATGACGATATAGGCGTCGCTGAATTGCCGGATCCGCCGCAGCACCTCAAAGCCGTCGATGTCCGGCAGGCCCACGTCCAGCGTGACGACGCTGGCTTCCCGGCGCCGGACGACGTCGACTCCCTCTCGGCCCTCGCCGGCCGAATGCACCTCAAAGCCGGCCTGCCGGAGCACCGCTTCCACCAGGTTGCGAACGTCCGCATCGTCCTCAACAACGACGGCCACCCCAAGGTCAGTCATGCCACCCTCACAATCGATGCTGTCCCAAGGGACACGGTTTGCGCACTTATTGCCACCATACCGATCGGCGGCAGGGATTCCAGTCCGCGGCGCAGAAATAGGGCAACAAAAATCCGACTAGTGTCAAGCAGCTATGACAGCCATGTAAACTCCAGATGCGAGGAAGGGGCGCCTGTCATTGGATAACCAACGGTTGTTTCGTGGCCCAAACCTGTCCCGTCCCTTCGGGGATCTGAAACCCCGATCGCGGGTCGTGGCCAGCCAGCTGCCGCTCACGGCGCTCCTGGCCGCCGGCTTGGCTGCTGCACCCGCCGCGTGGGCGCTGCACCTGGCCACCGGCTGGGGCCAGGCGGCACTGGCCATCCATGCCGTCGTAGCACTGGCCTGCATCACGGTCCCGTGGCATCGGCTTCCGGCCCTCGCTCCGCTGGCCATTCCCGTGGTGGACCTGGCCGCCATAGGCTTCAGCCGGGCAGCGGCTGCCGATGAACTCCCGGGCCTGGGTGTCCTGTCGGTCCTGCCCATCGTCTGGATCTCCGCCTCACGGCTCTCCCCCGCCGTCGCATTGCCCCTCAGTTTCCTCGGCCCACTGGCAGCCGGCCTGCCCTGGCTCTTCGCCGCGGCAGCCGAGGACCGTGCGGGCCGGATTGCCACAGTGGTGCTCCTGGCACTGATGACCCTGTCCGTTGGGCTGGCCATGCAATACGCCAAGGCCCAACTGCGGCGCCAGCAGCGCAAGGTGTTGGCCAAGGAGGCCGAGCTCCAGGCCCTGCTCACTCAAAGCCGCGAACGCGAAGGGCTGCTGAACACCATCCTGGATACGGTCGACGTCGGCATTGTGGCCGTCGGTGCCGACGGCCGGCGGTTGCTGACCAACAGCTGGCAGGCCCGGCTGGAGGCCTCCGCGGTGCCCGGCGGCCACCCCGGACCGCCCGGACCGGCCGACCCCGCAGATCCCGATTGGGACGACCGGCTCCTGCTGGCCGGACCGGACCAGTCCACGCCCCTGCCGCCGCACCGGCGCCCGCTCCGCAGGGCCCTTGACGGCGAATCCTTCGCGGACCACCTGGTCTGCTTCGGGGAAGCCCCCGGGAGCCGGGTGGTGTCCACGGGTGCCCGGCCGCTGCAGAACGACGACGGCGACTTCCGCGGCGCCGTCGTCGTGTACAACGAGGTCACGGGCCTGGTCAACGCCCTCGCCGCGAAGGAGGACGTCGTCGCCACCGTCTCGCACGAGTTCCGGACACCCTTAACCTCGATCATCGGCAATCTGGACCTGGTCCTGGGAGACGAACTGCCGCCGCCGGTCCTCCGCCGGATCGAAGTGGCGCAGCGCAATGCCGAACGGCTGCTGTCGCTCGTCTCGGACCTCCTGATGTCCGCCAGCTCGGCGGTCCACATCCATCCCCGCAGGACCGACCTCGCCGGCCTGGTGGAGGCCAGCCTCGGCTCCGCGCAGGCGCATGCGCACGCGTCCCGGGTAACGCTGGCCATGGACGTGCCCGCGCCGTTGTGGGCGAACGTGGACCCGCTGCGGATCAGCCAGGCGCTGGACAACCTCGTCTCCAACGCGATCAAGTATTCGCCCGACGGTGGAGAGGTGACAGTCTCTGCCCGGGCGGAAGACGGACGGGTGCTCCTTGCGGTCGAGGACAGCGGGATCGGCATGACGGCGGCCGACGCAGAGAAGGTCTTTACCCGATTCTTCCGGAGCCCGGCGGTGCGGGAGGGCGCGATCCCCGGGGCCGGGCTCGGCCTGTCCATCACCRAGGCCATCGTGGAGGGCCACGGCGGGTCCATTACGTGCAGCACGCTCCCCGGGCACGGGAGCACCTTCACCATGGAACTGCCGGCCGAGGGCACACCCCGTCCGTTCTAGCGGTCCCTAGCTGCGGCGGGCGCGCGTCAGCTCGGCCCGTGCCAGCAATCCGCTGGCCGACGGGTACGCCACTTCTTCAAGGACCAGCGGGTGCGGGGCGGCCAGCACTGACCGGGCATCACGCTGCCGGGCAATGAGCCGCTCGTACAGCCATTCCGGCCGTTCCGCCCCGGCCCCAACCACCAGAGCCGAGCCCACCAGTGACCGGACCATGTTGTGGCAGAACGCGTCCGCCTGCACCGTGACCACTATGACCCCGTCGGTGCCCCTCGCAAACTCAAACCGCTGCAGTTCCCGGATGGTGGTGGAACCCTCCCGCGGCTTGCAGTACGACCGGAAGTCCTGCAGCCCCAGCAACCGGGAGGCGCCGTCGTTGAGGAGGCCGGTATCCAGCTGCTCCTTGTGCCACAACGTCGCATGCCGGCCCAGCGGGTCCCACAATGCGGGCCCGTCGGCGATCCGATAGCTGTAGCGCCGCCACAGGGCCGAGAAGCGTGCGTCGAAGCCTTCAGGAGCCACCGCCGCCCGGTGCACCTCGATCGACCCGCTGAGATCGCCCAGGCCCCGGCTGAGAGCACCCCTCAGCCGCCGGAGGAGCGCGACGGCGGGGTCCAGTTCCGCGCCGCGGCTCAGGCTGCGCCACTCGGTCTCGGCCAGGTCCAGGTGCACCACCTGCCCCCTAGCGTGCACGCCGGCGTCGGTCCGGCCGGCTACGGTGACCCGGACCGGGCGGCGGATCAGGAGGGCCAGCGCCTCCTCCAGGACGCCTTGCACCGTGAGGCGCCCGGGCTGCAGCGCCCACCCGCTGAAGGGGCCGCCGTCGTAGGACAAGTCCAGCCGGATACGCAAAAACCCGCCGCCCCCCAATACGGGGGCAGCGGGTTTGAGCTCGTTCATAGACCTAAGTCTACTGTGGCGCGGGAGCCAGACTACTCAGCTTCGACAGCCTGTGCAGCCTCGCCGCCGGCCGGCGCGAAGCCTGCAGCCTGGGCCGACTCAGCGGAGTCGAACCAAACTTCAGCGGTCGTGGCGTCGTACCAGCGCGAACCCGGAACGTGGAACTTCATCGAGTCCTCGTTGCCCTTGACCTCGAAGCCCTCGGGGGCAGCGCCGTCAGCGGTAGCAGGCTTGGAGCCCGCGTACTTGGCTTCGGCAGCTTCGGTCTCGGCAACTTCAGTCTCAGCGGGAGCTTCCTCGGCGGCCGGAGCAGCCTTGGTTGCAGCCTGGGTAGCCTCGGCTACGACGGCCTGCTTGGCGGAAACCGGCTCGAGAACCAGTTCGATGACAGCCATGGGAGCGTTGTCGCCCTTGCGGTTGCCGATCTTGGTGATGCGGGTGTAGCCGCCATCGCGGTTCTCCACTGCCTGTGCAATGTCGGTGAACAGCTCGTGGACGACGCCCTTGTTGCTGATCAGGCCGAGCACACGACGGCGGGAAGCCAGGTCGCCACGCTTGGCGAAAGTCACCAGGCGCTCGGCGTACGGCTTCAGTCGCTTGGCCTTGGTCACCGTGGTGGTGATCCGCTTGTGCTCGAACAGTGCGGCTGCCAGGTTCGCGAGCATCAGACGCTCGTGAGCCGGGCCGCCTCCGAGGCGCGGACCCTTAGTGGGGGTAGGCATAACTATTTCTCCTCATATGGAAGCCGGCGGGCTGTGCACGCTGCGGTGCGTCCAGCCTGCTGGCCAAGATCTGTTTTAGAGCTCGTCGTCGCTGAAAGCGGCGTCGTCCTCTTCGATGGCTGCGGCGCGGGCTGCGAGGTCAAAACCGGGAGGGGAATCCTTGAGGGACAGACCCAGTTCAACGAGCTTCGCCTTGACCTCATCGATGGACTTCGCACCGAAGTTGCGGATGTCCATCAGGTCAGCCTCGGAGCGGGCAACGAGTTCACCCACGGTGTGGATGCCCTCACGCTTGAGGCAGTTGTAGGAACGGACGGTGAGGTCCAGATCCTCGATCGGCAGTGCCATGTCAGCTGCCAGGGCAGCGTCCGTCGGCGACGGGCCAATCTCGATACCTTCAGCTGCCGTGTTCAGCTCGCGGGCCAGACCGAACAGTTCCACCAGGGTGGTACCGGCCGAAGCAACCGCATCGCGCGGGGCGATGGCCTGCTTGGTCTCGACGTCGACAATGAGCTTGTCGAAGTCGGTGCGCTGCTCAACACGGGTGGCTTCCACGCGGAAAGTAACCTTCAGCACCGGCGAGTAGATCGAGTCGACCGGGATGCGGCCGATCTCGGAGTCGCCGGACTTGTTCTGAGCTGCCGAAACGTAGCCACGGCCGCGTTCGATGGTCAGTTCGAGTTCGAACTTGCCCTTCGAGTTCAGCGTGGCGATGTGCAGATCCGGGTTGTGGAATTCGACGCCGGCCGGCGGAGCGATGTCCGCGGCGGTGACGACTCCCGGGCCCTGCTTGCGCAGGTAGGCAACAACCGGCTCGTCGTGCTCGGAGGAGACCGACAGGTTCTTGATGTTCAGGATGATCTCGGTGACATCTTCCTTGACACCCGGAACCGTGGTGAACTCGTGCAGCACGCCATCGATCCGGATGCTCGTGACAGAGGCACCGGGGATGGAGGAGAGCAGGGTACGGCGGAGGGAGTTTCCGAGGGTGTAACCGAAGCCCGGTTCCAGCGGTTCAATGATGAAACGGGAACGGTTATCGGAGACGACCTCTTCGGAGAGGGTGGGGCGCTGTGCAATGAGCACTTAGGTTTCCTTTCGGCGAGCATCCGCTATATGACGCAACACAGGTGGTGGAAAGATCGGTCTGGAGACTTAACGCGGCTGGGCTTGCCCGGACCGGCAAGGTCCGGGCAAGCTCCGGTTAGGTCTTAGACGCGGCGGCGCTTCGGGGGGCGGCAGCCGTTGTGCGCGCTGGGGGTTACATCCTGGATGGATCCAACCTCGAGGCCAGCGGCCTGCAGCGAACGGATGGCCGTCTCGCGTCCGGAGCCCGGACCCTTGACGAATACGTCGACCTTGCGCATGCCGTGCTCCTGCGCACGCTTTGCGGCGGCTTCGGCGGCCATCTGGGCGGCGAACGGAGTGGACTTGCGGGAGCCCTTGAAGCCAACTTCACCGGACGAGGCCCAGGAGATGACGGCACCGCTCGGATCCGTGATGGAAACGATGGTGTTGTTAAAGGTGCTCTTGATGTGCGCCTGGCCCAGCGCGATATTCTTCTTGTCCTTCTTACGCGGCTTGCGAACCGCGCCACGAGTCTTCGGGGGCATTTTTTCTCCTACAGAAAGTTATTGGGGAAGTCCGTTTAAGGGGCCCACACTTGCCGGGTTCCTTGAAATCGCGCCAGCGATTTTAGGGAGCAAGTGGGGATTAACGGGTCTTCTTCTTGCCGGCGACGGTACGCTTCGGGCCCTTGCGGGTACGGGCGTTGGTCTTCGTACGCTGACCGCGTACGGGCAGGCCCTTGCGGTGACGCAGGCCTTCGTAGCTGCCGATCTCGACCTTGCGGCGGATGTCAGCGGCTACCTCGCGGCGAAGGTCACCCTCAACCTTGTAGTTGCCTTCAATGTAGTCACGCAGCTGGACCAGCTCGGCGTCGGTCAGGTCCTTGACCCGAACGTCAGCGCTGATGCCGGTGGCAGCCAGGGTTTCGTGTGCACGGGTCTTGCCCACGCCGTAGATGTAAGTAAGCGCAATTTCCAGCCGCTTTTCGCGGGGAATGTCTACGCCAGCGAGACGAGCCATAGTGGCAGTGCTCCTTGAATAAACCGGAGGTCGTAGGCAGTACACCCGTAGAATCCGTACGGCCCCAGCCTCCGACCGGGGGTTAGCTGTCCGGACTCGTTAGTGCTCAATGTCCCAGATCAGCTTGTGCTGCCTTTTTATTTACTTGCGTGGGTTAGCAACCCAGGGATTTCCGGTGAGGGAAATTAGCCCTGGCGCTGCTTGTGGCGCGGGTTCTCGCAGATCACCATGACCCGGCCATTACGGCGGATCACTTTGCACTTTTCGCAGATCTGCTTGACGCTCGGCTTGACCTTCATGGCGTTCCTTTGCGTGTTGCAGTTGGTCAGCTGGAACGGCCCTTGGCTGTTGCCTCGGCCGCCCAGTGTTTATTTGTAGCGGTAGACGATACGACCACGTGTCAGGTCGTAAGGGCTCAGCTCCACCACTACCCGGTCCTCAGGGAGAATCCTGATGTAGTGCTGGCGCATCTTTCCAGAGATGTGTGCCAGAACGATGTGCTTGTTGGTGAGCTCAACGCGAAACATCGCGTTAGGCAGCGCCTCAGTCACAACGCCCTCGATCTCAATGACCCCGTCCTTCTTGGCCATACCCTCCGCTAACTGTTGTTGCCGCAGCCCCTCCGGCTTGCACCGACGATCACTGCGGACGTTTTTTTGATTGCTTGGCTGCAGCCGCCGGGCCACAAAAGGGCACAACAGGGCAGACAACCAACAGTCAACACTACGGCATTGCGGGCCGAATGTTAAATCCAGCCATGCTAGCGCACTCCGCCGCCGTATGCACGAAACCGCCCCGCCGGGGTCTCCACCCCGGCCGCCGCGGCCACCCCGTCCAGGATGGCCAGCCGTACGACGTCGGCGGCCGCGCTCTGCAGGGTAATCAGGCTCGCCTGCCGGGTGGCCTCGGTACTGCGGTCCAGTGGTACGGCCCCGGTCGCCAGCGCAAACACGGTATCGCCGTCGGCCAGAGTGTGGCTTGGATTGAGGGCCCGGGCGAGGCCGGCGTGGGCTGCCGATGCGGTGCGCTTGCACTCGGCTTTGTCCAGGACGGCGTTGGTCGCGACGACGACGAGCGTGGTGTTCAGCGCCGGCGGCGGGCCATGCCCGGCCGGCGGCGCATCCGAAACCCTCCGCGTGCTCGCTCGTTCCTCGCTTAGACGCACGCTTCCGGGTTCCGGATGTGCCGCCAGCTCCGGTTCCGTGTCACCCTCGGGTTCGACCCGTTGCGGCGATGAGCTGAACGGCAGTCCCAGCGCATTCACCACCACTATTGCGCCGACGACGACCGGGCCGTCGGGCGAGATGTTGTTCAAGGTGATCGAGGCTGTGCCTATTCCTCCCTTGTACTGTCCCCTGCCTATCAGGGCGCCGGTGCCCGCCCCGGCGTTGCCGCGTTCGACGTCGTGCCCGTCCTTGCGGGCCCCGGCGTCGACGGCGGCCGCGTACCCCATGTCGGCGTCGGGTCGGGCAGCGAAGTCGCCGCCGCGCCCCAGATCGAAGATCGCCGCGGCCGGGACGATCGGCACCACGCCTCCGGGGACGGCAAACCCGCGCGCCTGTTCCTCGCACCAGCGCTGGACACCGTGGGAGGCGGACAGCCCGTAGGCACTCCCGCCGGTCAGGACCACGGCGTCGACGGCGCTGGTCAGGGTGGTCGGGTCGAGGGCATCCGTCTCATGTGTTCCCGGGCCGCCGCCGCGCACGTCCACCGATCCGACGGTTCCGGGCGGGGGCAGCACCACCGTCACGCCGCTCAACCATCCGTCGCCGATCCTCGAGGCATGGCCCACCCGGACACCGGGCACGTCCGTAATAGCTGTCATGGCTCCATTGTGTCCCGCTGGCCGGCGAAAACAGGTGCCACCTTCTCCCGGAACGCCGGCGAACGTTATGGAATACTGCAACCAACAACAGGTAAACGGGCAAGGAAGCCTGACATAACAAAGCTCTGACAAGGCCTTGTGCGGGGTTCCACCCATTCACCGTGTGGTGAAGTATTCATGGTCCCCCGCCCAACCGCCTGCCACCGGCAGGCCCGGATCCGTTAGAGACCCTATGACTAGACAACTGACCGACAGCCCCGTGCGCTCTGCAGCAGCGGCCGTCACGCAGGGCCCGCGCCGGGGACGCTGGTCCGCCCGGACCCGCAGGGACTTCCTCGTCTTCCTCGCGCTGGCCCTCCCGAACCTGGCCCTGATCGCGGTATTTACCTACCTGCCGCTGATCAACAACATCTACTACTCCACGCTCGACTGGACGCTGGGATCCGCCTCCGCCACGGTGGTCGGGTTCGAGAACTACATCAACTTCTTCACCAGCGCCGACGCCCCCAAGGTGCTCGGAACCACTGCCATCTTCACCGTCGTCACTGTCGGCGGATCCATGGTGCTCGGACTGCTGGTGGCCCTCGCCCTGAACTCCAAGGTCCGCGGCACCACCTTCGCCCGGTCCGCGGTCTTCGCGCCCTACGTGCTCAGCGGCGTCGGCGTCGGCCTGGTGTGGCTGTTCATCTTCGACCCCGGTTATGGCGTGCTCGCTTGGCTGCTGCGCGGGATCGGGCAGCAGAGCCCGCAGTGGATCAACGACCCCCAGCTCTCCCTGGTCATGGTGATCATCGTCTACGTCTGGAAGAACCTCGGCTACTGTGCGGTGGTCTACCTCGCCGGCCTGCAGTCCCTTCCGCAGGACGTGATGGAGGCCGCCTCCCTGGACGGCGCGAACGGTTTCCGCCGGTTCATCAGCATGTCCGTCCCGCTGCTGTCCCCCACCACGTTCTTCCTGCTCATCACCACCATGCTCAGCTCGCTGCAGGCCTTCGACCTGATCCGGATCATGACCCCGCTGGGCAACGGCACGTCCACCCTGATCTACGAGGCCTACCTGCAGGCCTTCGGGGCGTTCAACCGCGCCGGCTACTCGGCATCCATTTCCGTGGTGCTCTTCGCGATCCTCCTGATCATCACCGTGCTGCAGGTGCGGTTCGTCGAACGGAAGGTGCACTACTCGTGAGCACGCTCTCCCCCGTGAATCCCGATCCCGCCGCGTCCGCATCCGGACCCGACGCTCCGCTTCCGCGGCACCGGCCGTTCTCCCGCGCCAACCTGGCCCAGACCATCGCCGGCGGCTACGTTCCCCTGGTCCTCGCCACGCTGGTGGTGGTGGTCCCCCTGCTCTGGATGGTGCTGAGCTCCTTCAAGCAGCCCGGTGAGATCGTCACGACCGACCTGAAGATCCTGCCGCAGGGACTGAACCTGGAGAACTACCACGTGGCGATGACCACGGTGCCGTTCGCACAGTTCTTCGTCAACAGCCTGATTGTGACCACGGTAGGCGCAACGGTGAAGGTGATCCTGGCGATCCTGACGGCCTACGCCCTGGTTTTCGTCCGGTTTCCCTTCAAGAACGTCATCTTCATCCTGATCCTGGTGGCGCTGATGGTGCCGCCGCAGGTGTCCATCCTGCCGAACTACATCCTGATCGCCGGAATGGGCGGGAAGAACACCCTGTGGGGCATCATCCTTCCCGGGCTCGGCACCGCCTTCGGCACGTTCCTGCTCCGCCAGCACTTCATGACCCTGCCCAGCTCCATCCTGGAGGCCGCCGAAATCGACGGCGCCGGACACTGGCGCCGCCTCTGGCAGGTGGTGGTCCCGGTCTCCGGTCCTTCCATCGCCACCGTCGCCCTCGTGACCGTGGTGAGCGAATGGAACGACTACATCTGGCCGCTCATCATCACCGACCGCCCGGAAACCATGACGCTGCCGGTGGGCCTGACCCTGCTGCAGAACTCGGAAGGCAACGGCTCGGGCTGGGGCATCCTGATGGCCGGAGCGGTCCTGGTGATTGTTCCGATCCTGCTGGTCTTCGCGGCCCTGCAGCGCTACATCGTGGCCGGCCTCACCCAGGGCAGCGTCACCGGGTAAGCCACGGCCCGCCAGAGACCCCACCGACCCCGTACCTAATACAGCACACCACGTCAGCACGTTTTGAGAGGATCCACCATGGCAACAAACCTTAATCGCAGACACTTCCTGGGCCTGGCCGGGGCGGGTGCCGGCACGGCGGCACTGGCCGCCTGCGGAGGCCCGTCCACGGGCGGCGGCACCGGAGCCTCGGAGACCAAGGACGTCGACTTCAGCGGCGTCAAACCCGCCTCCTCCTTCGACTTCTGGACCAGCCACCCCGGCAAGTCCCAGGACGTCGAGAAGGCAATCATCGACAAATTCCAGGCGAAGTTCCCGGACATCAAGGTCAACCTGATCACCGCCGGGGCCAACTACGAGGAAATCGCGCAGAAGTTCCAGACCTCCCAGGCAGCGAAGTCCGCCCTGCCCGGCCTGGTGGTGCTCTCCGACGTCTGGTGGTTCCGCTACTTCACCAACGGAAACATCATCCCGCTGGACAGTGCGATCAAGCAGCTGGACATCAAGGTGGACGACTTCCAGAAGTCCCTCGTCGCGGACTACCAGTACGCCGGGAAACAGTGGGCGCTCCCCTACGGCCGTTCCACCCCGCTGTTCTACTACAACAAGGATCACTTCAAGGCGGCGGGCCTGCCGGACCGCGCGCCGAAGACCTGGCAGGAGTTCAGCGAGTGGGCGCCCAAGCTCAAGGCCAGCTCCGGCGCCCAGTACGCCTACATCTAYCCSGCMCTGGCCGGRTACGCCGGCTGGACCCTGCAGAACAACCTGTGGGGCTGGGGCGGCAGCTGGTCCAACGAGTGGACCATGAACTGTGATTCCCCCGAGTCGGTTGCGGCGTTGCAGTGGGCCCAGGACTCGATCTACAAGGACAAGTGGGCCGGCGTCTCGTCCAAGGAGGCCGCGGATGACTTTGCCGCCGGCATCACCTCGGCAACCATCGCCTCCACCGGGTCCCTGCTCGGCGTTCTCAGCTCCGCTAAGTTCAACGTGGGCGTCGGCTTCCTSCCGGGCGGYCCGAAGAAGGARASCGGWGTCTGCCCCACCGGCGGCGCCGGSCTSGGCATCCCCAGCGGYGTCAGCAAGGARGTCCAGCTCGCKGCSGCGACMTTCCTSAAGTTCATGACCGAGCCGGAGAACACCGCCGCCTTCTCGGCCGCCACCGGTTACATGCCCACCCGGACGTCCGCTGACATGACCGCCGTCTTGGCCAAGACACCGCAAATCAAGACGGCCATCGACCAGCTCGCCGTGACCCACGTCCAGGACAACGCCCGTGTCTTCCTGCCGGGCGCGGACCAGGAGATGGCCAAGGCCGCCGCAAAGATCCTCACCCAGCAGGGCGACGTCAAGGCAACCATGACCGAGCTGAAGGCCACCCTGGAAGGCATCTACACCAAGGACGTGAAGCCGAAGCTCAAGAGCTGATCCGGCCCGCGACACACAAAATCCCTGGCGCTACCGGACTTCCGGTAGCGCCAGGGATTTTTGGCGTCGAGGGGAAACCGCACGTCGAAGCGGCTTCAGGGGATCGGGACGGGCACGACGCCGAGCGGCGCCAGTTTCGCGGCGCCGCCGTCGGGTGCTGAAAGGACCCAGATGCCCTTTTCGTGCACCGCCACGGAGTGTTCCCACTGGCACGAGCGCTTGCCGTCGGTGGTCACCACGGTCCAGTCGTCCTCCAGGGTGGCAGTCTCGATACCGCCGCGGACCAGCATGGGCTCGATGGCCAGGCACAGACCGGGGCGGATCTTGGGCCCGCGGTGGCTGGTGCGGTAGTTCAGCACGTCCGGTGCCATGTGCATCTCGGAGCCGATCCCGTGGCCTACATAGTCCTCCAGTATGCCCAGCGGTTTGCCCGGGGCGTTGGAGACGTAGTCGTCCACGGCGTTGCCGATGTCACCGACGAATTTTCCGGTGGCCAGTGCCGCGATGCCGCGCCACATGGCTTCCTCGGTGACGTCGGAGAGCCGCTGGTCCTCGGGGTCAGCAGTGCCGACGATGACCGTCCGTGCAGAGTCGGAGTGCCACCCGTCCACGATCGCGCCACCGTCAATGGAGATGATGTCCCCGTCCTGGAGCACGCGGTCGCCCGGGATCCCGTGCACCACTTCCTCGTTGACCGAGGTGCAGATGGTGGCCGGGAACCCGTGGTAACCGAGGAAGTTGGACTTGGCGCCTGCCTCGTGCAGCACGCCGGCGAATACGGCGTCGATGTCGCGGGTGCTGACTCCGGGCACGGCTGCCGCGACAGCGGCGTCCAGCGCGCGGCTGAGAACCAGCCCGGCCTCGTGCATGGTCCGCATCTGGGCGTTGGTCTTGTATTCAATGCGGGGCTGGCCGAATGCCATCGTCAGCGTCCTTTCGGTGGTGCCGCGGCCCGGGGCGGGCGTGCGGACAAATGGCTGAGGCTCCTCCCGGCGGTGCGGGAGGAGCCTCGTGAGTCGTGGGCCTGGATCAGGCCGACTGGGCCGCCTTGATGGCCTGCATCACGCGGTCGGTGACCTCGTCGATGCCGCCAATGCCGTCGACCTGGGTGAGGATGCCGCGGTCGGCGTACTTGGCCACCACGGCTTCGGTCTGGCCGTGGTACAGGTCCAGGCGGTGCCGGATAACGGCTTCGTTGTCGTCGCTGCGGCCGGTGTCCTTGGCGCGGCCCAGGAGGCGGGTGACGAGTTCCTCGTCGTCGGCCGTGAGCTGCAGGACGACGTCGAGCTTCTGGTCACCGTCGGCGAGGATCGAATCGAGGTAGTCCACCTGCGCGGTGGTGCGCGGGTAGCCATCCAGCAGGAAGCCGGCTTCGACGTCGGATTCCGTGAGGCGGTCGCGGACCATCTTGTTGGTCACGCTGTCCGGGACGAAGTCCCCGGCGTCCATGTACTTCTTGGCTTCGATGCCGAGCGGCGTCTCACCC
>NZ_JBFTNO010000007.1:0-35380 GCF_056397525.1 Arthrobacter sp. 05L45_2
CTTGGGCAGCGACTGCTTGGCGTTGGAGATGGCCCGGTCGATCTGGTTCCGCGCACGGTCCAGGTTGGAGCCGKAGGTGAATGCCAGCGTGATCTGGGAGACCCCGTTCCGGGAGGTCGACGACGTCGACTCCAGACCCTCGACGCCGTTCAATGCCGTCTCCAGCGGCCCGCTGATCTGTTTGTCCACCACCTCGGGGGAGGCGCCAGGCATGGAGGTGATGACCGTGATCTGCGGGAACTCGATGGACGGAATGAGTTCCTGTTTGAGCGAGGACATCGTGATCACGCCGAAGACCGACGCGAAGACGGTGATCAGCGCGATCAGCGCCCGGTTTGCTAGCGAAAGCCTGGCCAGCCGGAACATCTCATGGTCTCCTGGTGGGTCGACGGACGTGCGTCAACGGCGTGACGTCACAGGGATGGAACGTGCCGCCCCCCGGATTGGTTTCAGCCGCGGGTTGCGGACACCGGTTCCAGCTCGAGTGCAGCGGCCGTGTCGGCCTCGAGGCGGGCGGCCAGTTCCGGGTTGTCATTGAGCTTGACGCCGTAGCCCGGCATCATTTCCTTGAGCTTGGCCTGCCAGCCCTTGAAGCTCTTGGGGAACGACTTCTGCAGCAGTTCAATCATGATCGGCACGGCGGTGGAGGCTCCGGGGGAGGCGCCCAGCAGCGCGCCGATGGTGCCGTCGCGGCCGGCAATGACCTCGGTGCCGAACTGCAGCACGCCGCCCTTCTTGGGGTCCTTCTTGATGATCTGGACCCGCTGGCCTGCGGTGATGAGTTCCCAGTCGCCGTCCTTGGCTTCGGGGTAGTACTCCCGCAGCGCCTCGACCTTGGCTCCGTGCCGCTTGGCTACTTCCTTTACCAGGTAGGCCGTGAGGTCCATGTTGTCCTTCGCCACGGCCAGCATCGGGATGATGTTGGAAGGGCGGATGGACAGCGGAAGGTCCAGGTAGGAGCCGTTCTTGAGGAAGTTCGTGGAGAAGCCGGCGTACGGGCCGAAGAGCAAAGAGCGCTTGCCGTTGACGTACCGGGTGTCCAGGTGGGGCACGGACATGGGCGGGGCGCCAACCGAGGCCTGGCCGTAGACTTTGGCGCTGTGCTGGGCTGCGAGGGTTTCATCCGTGCAACGGAAGAACTGGCCGGAGACTGGGAAGCCGCCGAAGCCCTTGCTTTCCGGGATGCCCGATGCCTGGAGCAGGTGCAGGGCGCCGCCGCCCGCGCCGACAAAAACGAACTTGGCGTGGATGGAGCCGTGCTCGCCGGAGCGGGGGTGCTTGAGGGCCAGGTTCCAGCCGCCGTCGGAGGCGCGCTCGATGCCGGTGACATCGTGGCCGTAGTTGATCTCCACACCGTTATTGCCCAGGTATCCGGTCAGCTCGCGGGTCAGTGCGCCGAAGTCGACGTCGGTTCCCTCTGCTGCGCGGGTTGCGGCAACACGCTGCTTGGGATCGCGGCCCTTGACGATCAGCGGCGCCCACTTGGCGATCTGGGCGTGGTCTTCGGAGAACTCCATGGACCGGAACAGCGGGTTCGGCTTCAGCGCCTCATAGCGGGTGCGCAGGAATTTGGCGTTGGCGTCGCCGACCACAAAGCTCATGTGCGGGACGGTGTTGATGAAGCCCTTGGGGGAGCCGATCAGGGAGTTGGTCACCAAATGGGACCAGAACTGGCGGGAGAGCTGGAACTGCTCGTTGATGTGGAGGGCCTTCGCGGGGTCCACCGAGCCGTCCTTGGCCGCGGGGGAGTAGTTAAGCTCACACAGGGCGGCGTGGCCGGTACCGGCGTTGTTCCACGGTCCGGAGCTTTCCAGGCCCGGCTGGTCCAGCCGTTCGAAGAGCGAAATAGTCCAGTTCGGCTCRAGCTGCTTGAGGAAGGCGCCCAGCGTGGCGCTCATGATGCCGCCGCCGATCAGGACGACGTCGGCGTGTTGGGTCTTGGAAATGAAAGTCACAATCAGTCTCCGATAGCAGCGGCTCTGGCTGTCACAGAATATCCCTGCACGGTCCTCTAACTGAAATTGGACCGTTCCGTCAAGGTTTTAATTCGACCTTGGTGAAAACTTCGTTCAGGACCGGTGACGCCGGGTACTTGATCACGCGGTCGGACAAGGCCAGCGCCGAGATCGGGAACGCGATCGGAACCGCCGGGACGGTCGCTGCGATCTGGGCATTGATGGTCTGGTACTGCTCGGTGCGCTCCTTGCCGTCCGGCAGGCCGCGGGCGCGGGAGATCTTGGAGAACACCTGGGGATCCTGGTAATCGAACTCGCCGGTGTTCTCGCCAAAGAGGGGGCCCACGAAGTTGTCCGGATCGGAGTAGGAACCGTTCCAGCCCAGCAGGTGCAGCGCATGGTCGCCGGGGGAGGTGACCTTCTGCAGGTAGCCGTCCGACCAGTCCACCGGGACGGGCTTGATGTTGAGGCCGACGGCGGTGAGCTGGCGGCTGATCTCCGCGTAGACCTTCTCCGGCGTCGGCAGGTAGGGACGGGTGACGTTGAGCGGGTAGTAGAACTTCAGTTCCTCGCCCTTGTACCCGGCCGCGGCCAGCAGTTCCTTGGCCTTGTTCTGGTCATAGCCCAGCGAGGGGGCGTTGTTGTTGAAGCCGCTGAGCTTCGGCGGAACGAACTGCGAGGCCGAGGTGGTGTTGTCGATGAAGAATTTCCGGATCAGCGTGTCCTTGTCCAGGGCCATCTCGATGGCCTGCCGGACCTTGAGGTTCCGCAGGACCGGCACCTGCTGGTTCATGCCCAGGTACATCACGGAGAAGGGGTCGCGCTGGACAATCTGCTTGCCGCGCTTGACCAGCTGATCGAAGTTGCCCACAGTGACGGAGTCGTAGGCATCGATCTTGCCGTCGAGCAGGGCCTGCATCCGGGTCTGCGGGTGGTCGTAGCTGACGAAGTGGATGGTCGCGATCTGGCCCCGGTCGCCCCAGTAGCCCTTATTGCTGCTCAGGGTCACGGTGTTGTTGTCCCACGAATCAAAAACGTACGGTCCGGTGCCCACCGGGTGCAGGGCGTAGGCCGAGACGGGCTGGCCCTCGCGGGTCTGGGTGAGCTGGTCGGCGGACTTCGCGGCGAGGGCACGCGGGGAGGAGATGGCAAACGCCGGCAGGGTCAGGGCCTGGATGAAGCCCGTGAACGGCTGGGTGAGATCGATCCGGACACTGGTGGCCGCCACCGGGGCGCAGTCCTTGTAGATGGACAGGGAGGCCTGGTCCTCATGGGCCATGAATACACCCTTGAATGTACTGCCCGGCGCCTTCTTGCGGAGGGCCGGGGAGAAGTTGAACCAGCGTTTGAAGTTGGTGCACACGGCGGCCGCGTTGAACGGAGTGCCGTCCTGGAACTTGACGTTCTCGCGCAGCTTGAAGGTGTAGGAGCGGCCGTCATCGCTGGCGGACCACTCTGTGGCCAGCAGCGGTGTGGGCTTGCCGCTGGTCTGGTCAACGCCCACCAGGCCCTCCAGGACCTGTCGGGTGATGCGGTAGGAGTCGACGTCGGAGACGAGGGCCGGGTCCAGGCCGAGCGGACGCGAAGCGGTCCCGAAAGTGAACGTGGCGGTGGGAGCGGCGTCGGACGTCTTGGCAGAGGAAGACAGCGACGGTGCGGGGCCCGGGGCTCCCGTGCAGGCAGCCAGGGGGAGCAGGAGCAGGGCCGCGCTGAAACCTGCCGCCAAGCGGCGCAATGTCCGGCCGTGGCCGGTCCTGATGGGCGCGGTACTGCTGGGCACTCGGGAATCACCTCTGGGAAAGTCGTAGGCCGCCGGCTGCGGAACAGCCCCAGTCTAGTTGACCGGGGCGGCGGCCCGGCCCCCGAAACAGGCGAAGGCCCGCACCAGCAGGTGCGGGCCTTCGTTTCTCCAGGTGGATCCGGGGAGTCACGCCGGATCCGAATCAGGAGGGTTTAGCGGTGCCTACTTCGGCATCAGCACGGAGTCGACCATGTAGACCGTGGCGTTGGCGGTCTTGACGCCGCCGCAGACAACGTTGGCGCCGTCAACCTTCAGGGCATCCTTGCTGCCGGTGACCGTCACGGAGCCGCCTTCGACCGTCTTGTGGGTACCGACGATCTCGGACGGGCTGATCTTGCCCGGGACAACGTGGTAGGTCAGGATCTTGCTCAGCAGGGCGTCGTCCGTCTTGAGCTTGTTGATGGTGGCGGCGTCAATCTTCTTGAACGCGTCATCCGTCGGGGCGAAGACAGTGAACTCGCTGCCGTTCAGGGTGTCGACCAGGTTGACCTTGGGGTTGAGCTTGCCCGAGACGGCCGCCGTGAGGGTGGTCAGGATCGGGTTATTCGAGGCCGCGACGGCGACCGGGTCAAGGGCCATACCGGCGACGGAGCCCTTGCCGCTGGGGACCTTGGAGGCGTAGCCGGCGCAGCCGGAGCCAACGAGGTCTGCAGCGGGATCCATGGCTGCAGCGGAGGAGCTCATGGACGGCGACGGCGCCATGCTGGATTCGCTCGGGGTGGAGGCCGGAGCCGAGGAGCTGGGGGCCGTGCTGGAACCGCCGCAGGCAGTGAGGCTGAGCATGGCTGCAGCAGCGATACCTGCAACGGCGAAAGTCGTGCGCTTGATGGTCTGCATTTCGATTCTCCTTTGTTGTGCCGATTTCATTGCTGCAGTGAACGTCTTTGCCACTGCGGCTTTCCTCCGACTGGTGGGCACCGACCCTTGGTTGGTGTCTCACTGGGTATTCGGGTGCTCGGCGGAAAGGGATGGGTGGGAATCGAAAAACTTTTTGGCGTTGGCCCGCCAGCCGCCTTCATCGCCGCCAATCCGGGCTTAAACCAGCAAAACCCCGGTCCGAAGACCGGGGTTTTGCTGGTTACTGTGCGCAAGGGGGGACTTGAACCCCCACGCCCGAAGGCACAGGAACCTAAATCCTGCGTGTCTGCCAATTTCACCACTCGCGCGCGGCTCCGTCGTTGCCGTTCCGTGAGGACCCGGCGATGGATGCCAGCCATCATTCTACAGTTCGCGTCTCCAGTCCGTGGCAGGCGCCGGCCGCGGCGGAGGTCAGGCCGCCAGCTTCAGGTCGCGCAGCAACTTGGCGACGTGGCCTGTGGCGCGCACGTTGTACTGTGCCAGGGCGACCTTGCCGTCCGGATCGACCACCACGGTGGAGCGGATCAGCCCGTCGTAGGTGCGGCCATAGTTCTTCTTCTCGCCCCACGCGGCGTATGCCTCGGCTACTGCGTGGTCCGGGTCCGAAAGCAACGGGAATGTCAGCCCCTCGTCGGCCGCAAAAGCAGCGAGCTTGGCGACGGGATCGGGGGAGATGCCGACCACCTCATAGCCRGCACGCTGGAGTGCTGTCAGGGAATCGCGGAAGTCGCACGCCTGCTTGGTGCACCCCGGGGTGGCGGCAGCCGGATAGAAGTAGACCACGGTGTTCCGGCCGCGGAAATCCTGCAGGCCCACCTCCCGCCCCGCCGAGTCGGACAGCCGGAAATCCGGTGCGTCGGCGCCGGGAATGAGTCGTTCAGGCATGGTTTTCTCCTTGGCAGAATTCACGGAATTCCAGCTTAGTGAGTGCCGGTGGGACCGCCGAATCGGACAATCGTTATACTCTTTGGTATGCCTGATATGGATCGCTGGCCTACTGGCCGCCTACTGTCCACGGCAGCACGGCTTGTTGAACACTCGTGGAACGAGAAGCTGGGCGCCATCGGACTGACCCACGCCGGGGTCATTGCGATGGAAGTTCTCTCCGCCCAGGGACCGATGACCCAGGCGCAGCTGGCGCAGCTGGTGCGGGTCCAGGCCCAGACCATGGGCAAGACGCTGAGCCGCCTTGAACTCCACGGACACATCTCGCGGGAGCGCAGTGTCTCTGACCGGCGCAGCCACGTTGTCACCCTCACCGAACGCGGCCGGGAGGCGGTCGCCGAAGCCGCCGACATGGAACGCTCCGTCCTTGCGGCTGCCTCGATTGACCCCGACTCGCTGCGGCACGAACTCCAGTCAGTGGTCCGGGAGCTGGCCAACCGGATGTCTACTACCGAAGCGAAAGCCATTGTGGCGACCTCCGATCCCGCCATCTCCGCGGACGCCAACTAGGACTTTGTTCCGCCCCTCGGGCTGAGAGTATCCTCCGTGTCCTGCACCCGCGCGGGAGTGGCCTCGGTTAATGTTTTGGATATGGAAACGGTGCCACCACCCGAGCTCGAAGGGCAGACCTCGATCAACGAGCTGCTCGACGAACCCCTGGGCACCCTCCCGATCCAGCTGGCACTGCCCATCCACTTCCAGCTCGCCGCAGCAGCGCGGGCGTAGCGCCCCTGCCGCAGCAGTCCCGAACCGCCACCGGAAATCCCCAGAACCCCTGCCTCCGGAACATAGGATGTCTGGGATGAGAACGCCTAGGAGTACCCTCGGGGCCGCTGTGGCCTCGGCCGTCCTTATCCTGGCCGCCCTCTCAGTGCTGGCCGCTCCGGCTCCTGCCCATGCCGAAACTTGTGGCCCCGTGGTGGTGGTTCCCTTGGGCCGCTGCGATCCATCGCCGCCACCGACGGCGAAGCCCTCCAGCACTCCCAAGCCCGCTCCCTCCGCACCTCCAGCACCGCCGGCACCCCCGGTCCAGCCGCCGCCGGCGCCCACTGCGCCTGCCGCGCCATCGACGGCACCCAAACCGCCGAAATCGGCAGCCCCTACGACCTCCGCGCCGCGTCCCGGAGGGTCGACGACCAGCCACGACAGCGGCCGTCCAACGCCGCCACCCGCGACCGCCGCGGCGACGCCGTCGTCAGTCCCGGCTGCGGCCCAGCAACCGCCTCCACCTGCTGCGCGGGCACCCGAAGACGGCGACGCCGGGATCAGTGCCGGGGGAGCGCTACTGGCCGTCGGCGGGCTGCTGCTCTCCGCCTGGGCCTTGCTGGCCCTCAGGCGCCGGGGCGAGCCGGCAGTCTAGGGGCAGAACGGTACGGCTTCTTCTGGGGCTCGTGTTACTGAAGTAACCAGTTGTGGTTTAGAATGTGCGTCGGGAGCCCGGGCTGCGGGATGAGCATAGAGTTTCCCGCCACGTAACTGCCCGCCTTGCGGCGCCCGCCACCAGCCCGCGCCCCGCGTTACCGAGGACGCCCATGCCAGCTCTCCCCAAAATCCGACTCTCTCGCACCGTCGCATGCGCCGCCGCCGCCGCGGTGCTGRCCGGCTCTGCCGTTGCCCTTCCGGCCGCCGCGGACTCGTCCCCCGCGCGGAACATGCCCTCCGGAGCAGCCAGTCAACACGCCACCGCACCAACGGACCGGATCATCATCAAGTTCAAGGCCTCCGTCCGGGGAAAATCGGCGGAGCGGGCCAAGGCCTACGGCCGCGCTGCCCAGGCCGCCGGCGTCCCCGTCAAGGAACTCCGGGCGACCGCCGGCGGAGCGAACATCCTGACGGCTCCGGCCGGGACAGGCGCCGACAAGGTCGACGAACTCGCTGCCGCCCTCGCTGCGCAGCCCAATGTTGAGCTGGCTGAAAAGGATGCCTTCGTACACACGGCGGCGGCACCGGACGATCCCGGCTATCCGCAGCAATGGAACCTGCACGGCGCCGCCGGGCTGAACCTTCCCGGAGCCTGGGACACGTCCACGGGGGCCGGAGTCACTGTGGCCGTGGTCGATACCGGCATCACCGCGCACCCGGACCTGGCGCCGAACCTGGTCCCCGGGTACGACTTCATCTCCGAAGACCCCGACAACACGTTCAGCACCGCTGGCGACGGCGACGGCAGGGACGCCGATCCGTCCGATCCCGGCGACGCCTGCGGCACTGAGCCCTCGTCGTGGCACGGCACCCACGTGGCTGGCATCATCGGCGCGGTGGCCGGAAACCACGAAGGCATCGCGGGCGTGGCCTACGGCGCCAAGGTCCAGCCAGTACGGGCCCTGGGCGCGTGCGGCGGCTACATCAGCGACATCGCCGATGCCATCGCGTGGGCGGCCGGAGCCACGTTGACCGGCATCCCGGTCAACAGCACGCCGGCCCGGGTGATCAATCTGTCCCTCGGCGGGGACGGCAGCTGCAGCAGCTACCTCCAGGGGGCGGTGGACATGGCGACGTCGCTTGGCTCGGTGGTGGTCGCCGCGGCCGGAAACAGCGGCGGTCCGGCTTCCAACTCGAACCCGGCGAACTGCAACAACGTGGTGGCCGTCGGCGCCACCGGGCCTAGTGGATCCCGGGCCGGCTACTCAAACTTCGGACCCGAAGTGGACGTCAGCGCCCCCGGCGGAGACATGTCCTCCGCAGGCTCCAACGGCATCCTGTCGACCTACAACAATGGCACGGTCACGCCCGGCCAGGCCGAGTATGCGTACCTGCAGGGCACCTCGATGGCTTCCCCGCACGTGGCGGGCGTGGCCGCTCTCATGCTTTCGGCCAACCCCGGCCTCACCCCGGCCCAGGTCGAGGAGAAGCTCAAAGCGTCGGCCCGGCCCTTGCCAGGCATCTGCGATCAGGGCGGATGCGGAACCGGGCTGGTGGACGCGGCAGCGGCCGTCGCCTCGGTCCTGCCCGGAGCCGTCCCGTACGTTGCCTCGGGGACACCGACGATGAGCGGGCTTGCCGCCGTCGGACAGCATATGACGGCTGTAGCCGGCACCTGGTCCCCGTCCGGGGCCGCGCTCACCTACCAGTGGCGGCGCGCCGGTGCACCCATAACCGGTGCAACGGCGTCGTCCTACGCTCCGGCGGCCGCCGACGCCGGAACACTCCTGAGCGTCACGGTCACGGGAACAGCCGCCGGCTACAAACCGGCCGCAGCCACCTCGGAGCCGGCTCGGGTGGCGCGCGGTACGCTGACGGGGCCGACGCCCATGATCAGCGGCACGCGCAAAGTGGGCTACACGCTGACCGCGGTCCCCGGCGCCTGGACTCCCGGAGCGGTCCTGAAGTACCAGTGGTACCGTGCCGGGGTTGCCATCAGCGGCGCCAGCGCCTCCAAATACACACTGGTGGCCGCCGACCAGGGCAAGCTCATGCGGCTTCGCGTCGGGGCCATCAAGGCCGGCTACACCACCACCGTCAAGGACTCGCCGACCACCAGCGCCATCGCCGTGGGCACCCTGGTCTCTTCGCGGCCGTGGATCTCCGGCACTGCCCGGTATGGGTACACACTGACGGCGAATCCGGGCACCTGGACGGCGGGGACGGCCTTTCGCTACCAGTGGTACAGGTCCGGCGCGGCGATCAGCGGCGCCACTGGCCGGTACTACCGCTTGGCATGGGTTGACCGCTACGACGTTATGAGCGTGCGCGTCGTCGGCTCCAAAGCCGGTTACGCCAGCGTGGCAAAGTACTCCGGCTACACCGCCCGGGTTCCCTAGCCGGCCTCGGGGCGGACCCGCACGGGAGCCAGCCAGGCGGTCAGCCCGACGGCCACCAGGCTGCCGGCGGCGATGATCGCGGCCAGCACAACAATCTGGAACCTGCCCGCCTCAAGGGGAGACACACCACCGAAGATCGCGCCGACGAAGGCGCCGGGAAGCGTGACGAGTCCGGTGGTCTTGGTTTGGTCAACTGTGGGGACCAGCGCGGCCGACACGGCCCGCCGGACGAGTTCTGAGGTGGCCTGCCGGGGGCGGGCGCCGAGGGCCAGCCACCCCTCCACTTCATCCCAGCGGTCGTTCACCAGTTCCACGAACCGGCGGCCGGACAGGGTGGCGATCGTCATCGCGTTTCCGATTACAATCCCGCCGACGGCGAGGACGTACCGCGGCGTGAAAGCAATGGCTCCGGTGGCGAAAACCACCGTGCCTGCAACCAGGATGCCTCCCCCCATGCAGGCCGCGACGGGCAGGAGCCGTGTTCGCAGGGTTCCGAGCCGGCGCGCCGATGTTGCGGCGGCCACCGCGAACATAACGGACAGGGCGGCCGCGATCAGCCACGGCGACTGGATGATGCCGGACAACACGAAACTGATGGCGGCCAGCTGCAGCATCCCGCGGAGCACGGCCAGCGCCGGTGACCAGGGAGCATGCACCCGCGCGGCCAGCAGGACAGTGGTCGCCACCCCGATCAGGACAACGACGCCGAGGATGGTCCGGGGGAGTTCGTCGACCATTAGGAGGGTTTCCGCAGCTGTAGGAACTCGGTCATCCTGCAAGTTTTACACGGCGTCCCGATGCAGTGATTGTGGATCTTCCGGATCGGTGTTCTCTGCAGTGGGGCAGCTCGTTGCGGGGCCGTGGATTGACAGAATAACTGAGCGCGCTCATTATTGATAGCACTCGGTAATTTGCCGTGGGGAGTCTTGTTGACTCGAGGAGCGTTAGGAAGATCATGAAGGCTTTTGCCGTCACCTCATACAAGGGTCCGCTGCAGGAGGTCGACGCGCCCGAGCCCGTCCTCGGCGAGCGGGATGTCCTCATCAGGGTCCAGGCTGCGGGCGTCAACGTATTGGACGAAAAGATTCGGGCGGGCGAGTTCAAACAGATCCTGCCCTACAAGTTGCCCCTCATTTTGGGGAACGACGTCGCCGGAACGGTGATCCGTGCCGGCGCGGCCGTGCGTCGATTCAGGGAGGGCGACGTGGTGTACGGGCGCCCAAGCAAGGACCGCATCGGCACTTTCGCCCACCGAATCGCCGTAGCTGAAAGGGACTTGGCCCTGGCGCCCTCCTCGATCAGCATTGAAGAGGCCGGTTCACTCCCGCTTGTGGCTCTCACTGCCTGGCAGGCCCTGGTCGAGAAGGGGCACGTCCAGCCGGGCCAGAAGGTCCTTATCCACGCCGGCGCCGGCGGGGTGGGAACCATGGCGATCCAACTCGCAAAGCACCTCGGCGCGACCGTTGCGACCACGGCGAGCCGAAAAAACGCGGACCTCGTGCGCGAGCTGGGAGCGGACATGGTCATCGACTACAGGTCGGAAGACTTCGAGGATCAGATGAGTGGCTTCGATCTGGTGCTGGACAGCCTGGGGGGCGAAAACCTCGAGAAGTCATTGCGCGTCCTGAGGCCAGGTGGCAAGGCTATCGGCATCTCCGGCCCGCCCGACCCCGCGTTCGCCCGTGAAATCGGACTAAACCCGGTCCTGCGCCTCGCGATCACGGCTCTCAGCCGAAAAATCCGGAAACAGGCGAAGAAGCTCGGCGTCAGCTATGAGTTCCTCTTCATGCGGGCCGACGGCGACCAGCTCGGCCGCATCACTGACCTCGTCGACGCGGGGGTGCTGAAACCCGTCGTCGGCCGCGTGTTCCCCTTCGAGGCAACCATCGAAGCGCTGCGCAGCGTGGAGCAGGGCGGCACCCGCGGCAAAACTGTCATCTGCATCCCCTGACCCACACCACTTCCCGACGGCCGACTGTCCTACCGAAAGATGATCATGACAATTCCAAACGGCGAACCCGCCGTTATTTCTTATGCCAACGTGCCCACGCAGTCCATCACCGCCGGCGGGATCAGCTTTGCCTACCGTGAACTGGGGCCCAAAGGCGGCATCCCAGTCGTGTTCTTCGTGCATCTGGCCGCTACCCTGGACAACTGGGACCCGGCCATCATTGACCCGATCGCCCAAAACCGTCACGTCATCGCCTTCGACCAGGCCGGCGTGGGTGGCTCCTCTGGCGGGGTACCTGAGACCATCGAGGAAGCAGCGGACGACGCCTACACCTTTATCACCGCCCTGGGGTTCGAGAGGATCGACATCTTCGCGTTCTCCATGGGCGGCATGATCGCGCAGGACCTGGTCGTCAAACACCCGGAACTCGTCCGCAAGCTTGTCCTCACCGGCACGGGTCCGCGCGGAGGCAAGGATATGGACAGGGTTACCCGCACCACCTACTACGACATCCTGCGAGCAACGCTCTCCCGGTCGGATCCAAARGAGTTCCTCTTCTTCGACCGCAATACCACTGGTAAACGCGCCGCGAAAGAGTTTATTGCGCGTCTGGGAGAACGCACGGCCAACCGTGACAAGAAGATCACCACCAAGGCTTTCCGCACGCAGCTCAAGGCGATCCAGAGATACGGCCGCTCCCGGCCATCGGATCTGTCGATCATCACGCAGCCGACCCTGATCGCCAACGGCGACAACGACCGTATGGTCCCCTCAATCCTCTCCGAGGACCTTCACCAGCGCATAGCCGGCTCGGAGCTGATCATTTATCCGGACTCCGGACACGGGGGGATCTTCCAGTTCCACTCCGTGTTCGTGCCGGTTGTCCTTAAGTTCCTTGGCTACGCGTGAGGTGCCTTCAGCTCCGGGTACAGCGCCTCTAGGGGTGAACTGAGCGCGGCCTTCACGCCGGCGGTGGTTGCGTCCGCGATGACCTCGTAAGCGTCTTCCTCGACCCCCGCGTATACGGCCTGAACAAGGTCAGCGGGGGTCATTTTGGGACCGTGGGCGTTGGCGGCCATGGGGGTGTCGACATAGCCCATATGTACGCCGAGCACATGGACGCCCTGCGGTGCCAGCTCGAGCCGGAAAGAGTTCGTCGCGGACCAAAGTGCAGCCTTTGAAGCGCTGTAGACCCCGCCGAACGCGTACCAGCTCGCCACGGAGTGCACATTCACCAGTACCGAGTCCGGCGCCGCAGCGAGTATCGGGGCAAAGGCGCGCGCGACGAAGACTGGGCCAAAAAAGTTCGTCTCCATGTTTCGGCGGAGGTCCGACTCCGGGATCTCCAACAGGCTGGCAGTTGGCGGATTCGCGCCGGCATTGTTGATCAGGACTGTCACATCCGCTGCCGCGTCGGCTGCGGCGCGGATGGAGGCCGGGTCCGTGACGTCTAGGGCCAGTGGCACGACGCGGGCATCTTCCCAGGTCCTGGGGGTGCGGGCGGTGGCGTAGACCTTGGAGGCTCCGCGAGCGAGGGCGTCCTGCACGAAGTGCTCCCCGAGGCCCCCGTTCGCTCCGGTGACGAGGACAACGGCATTAGTGATCGATGGCATGAATTGTCGCTTTCTCTCCTGCGGTGCACCCGTTCAGGCGCAGTCCTTTACGGGATGTCACTGCGGTTGTCCCCACCGGGGGTGCCCGGACGTCTCCATGGRAGAATAATCAGGGTATCGCCGAGCATAATCGACAGTGACTATACTCATAATTGAGCTTGGTCAATCTTTATTCCCGAAGGAAGCATCATGCCCACCGCTCCAGCGGCGCCCGGCCGGCGCGAACGCAACAAGCAGGACAAACTTGAGCGCATCACCCTCGCTGCTCGCGAACTCTTTTCGATGTACGGCGTGGACGACGTAACGACACAGCAGATCGCCGACAAGGCGGATATCGGGACCGGAACCCTTTTCCTCTACGCCAGGACGAAGGGCGAACTGCTCCTGCTGGTGCAGAATTCGGCGTATGCCGATGCCCTCGTCCAGGGCATTGCCGCCGCCGACGATACCGCTGACATGCTTGATGCCGTGATGGCCATCGTGCGTCCGGTGGTGGAGTGCAACCGCACCCAGGTGGACAACGGGCGGACGTACCTGCGGGAGATTGTCTTCGGCGACCCCGAAGAGCCGCACCACCGTGACGCCCTCGGGCACACGCTGGAGACTGAGAGGGCTATCTCCGCAGTGCTCCAGCGGGAAGGCCGGGTAGAGTCGGCGGACGCGGCAACCCTGGCGCACGTCATCTCTGCGATCGTGTTCACCACCCTGGCAGTCACGAGCAATGTCGCAAGCAGTGTTCCCGATCTTCTTGTCGAGATCCGGACCCAGGTCCGCGCGATTCTTCCCGGCTGACGGCTACGCGGCGTGGGACGCCGGGAGCTTCACAGGCCGGCGGGGAACGTAAATGTTGCAGGCAACGGTGCGGGCGCTGTTCCCCGGAACAGGACGATCTCATCGTGGGCCTTGAGCGCGAGGGCCCGGATCGGGCCGGTCCGCTGTTTGCCGTTGACCATGACAGACCAGCCGGTTGTGTCCGAGTGGGCGGTACCCGGCTGTCCGGTGCCGTCGAGGACGCCCCACTCGGTGAGGAGCTGGCCAAGGGTGTAGGTGTCCCCGGCTACGGGCGCCTCAATGTGGATGATGCCCGAATCGTCGTGGGTATGCAGCGCCGAGATGCCATTCGGCTGGCCGCCCGGATTAAAGCTGAAGCCGATGTCCGCCGGAACAGCGACGCGCTTTCCGTCCTCGAACACGTCCAGGTGCGCGTGGAAATGCTCTGCCGCCCCTTCCATGTCGAGGATCGGCAGGCCTGCGGCCTTGATCCTGTCCGCGCCGCGTTGAGGATCCAGTTCCCAGCCGCTGGCGGGAGACTGTGTGGCGGAGGGGCTGGCTGCGGGCGTTGAGGCGGCGGCGCCCGGGCCCGGGGTGGCCGTGGAGCACGCGGCGAGGGTGAGTGCGGCAGCTCCCAGCACCAGGGAGAGGGGGATCAGCTTCGTCACGGTGCGTCCTTCGTTTGAGGAGTGATTGCGCGGTTGGAGTGGTACACAAAAAACCCCGCCTTTACGGCGCTTGGCCAATAAAGACGGGGTTTTTCCTTGGTGCACCCCCCGGGACTCGAACCCGGAACCCATTGATTAAGAGTCAATTGCTCTGCCAGTTGAGCTAGAGGTGCAGCTGTTGTTTTTGTTTCCCTCGGGCTTTTTATTTCCCGCGGTGTTCTCCGCAACGACATGAAACTCTACACGAGTTTTGGTGGAGTGTGAAATCGGGCGTTCGACGTCGGCCCCCGACTAATCGGACAGGGTCAAAACCAGCACAAAGTCGGGGTTTTGGCCGTTGCTGAGAACCCAAAGACGCCCGTCCGGCGCAAGCGAAACGTCGCGGATCCGGCCGTACTGTCGTGTGAAATAGCCCACAGGTTCACCGGCGTTGGTTCCACGCAGCGGCACACTCCACACACGCTGTCCACGGAGCGCGCCCAGATAGGCCGTACCGCGGACGATCGTGAGCCCGCTCGGGGAGGATTCCGCCGTCGACGGCCACACCACTTTCGCGTCCTCGAAGCCCCCGCGGTGCGGTGCCCCAGTCACCTGCGGCCAGCCGTAGTTGCCGCCGGGGACAATCAGGTTGAGTTCATCGTCCACGTCGGGGCCGAACTCGCTCGCCCACAACCGTCCGGCGCTGTCCCAGTCGAGGCCCTGCACGTTGCGGTGGCCCAGGCTGTAGACCGGGTTGTCGCCGAACGGGTTGCCTGGCGCCGGCTTCCCGTCCGGGGTCAGCCGCAGGATTTTCCCGCCGAGGGCGTTGCGGTCCTGCGGCTGTTCACGGCGCTGGGAGTCGCCGGTCCCCACGTAGAGGAATCCGTCGGGGCCGAACCGGATCCTTCCGCCGTTATGGGTGGAAGCCTTGGGTATGCCCGTGAAGATCACCTCGGGCGCGTCGAGGGCAGGCAGCCCATCGGCGCCAAGCCGGAAGCGGGCGATCCGGTTGTCCGATTCCGACGTGTAGTAGGCGTACAGGTACCGCCCGACGGCGGGGCCGGCACCGGGGGAGCGGGTGGGGGAGATGGCCGGGGACAACGCAAGGCCCAAGAGGCCCCCTTCGCCGTTGGGGACGACGCCGGGCACCTTGCCGACGGTCGCTGCCGCGCCGGTGGCCCCGGGGGCCAGGAACTTCACCACGGCGCTGTCACGCTCCGAGATCAGGGCCGTCCCGTCCGGCAGGAAGACCGTCGACCACGGCTGCTGAAGGCCGGCGTCGATCCGGGCCGTCAGCCTTGGGGCCGCCGGGCCGGTTGGGCTGGCTGCGGGCTGGCTGGCCGCGGGCGTGCCGGTTTGGGGCGCAGCACTGGCGGTTGGCCCGCCAGTCGCGGAAGCGCCGGCCTGACTGCCCGTCGGACCACCCGCGGGGCTGCCGGTGCAGCCGGCTGCGGCCAGAACCAGGACCGCCGTCGCCGCTGCGGTTGCCACGGCAGTGCGCCGGGGCGACCGCAGCGGTATCGCTACAGCCGTGACCGGCGCGGCGGCCGGAAGCCCGCCGCTTCGGCGTGGGCGGCCGACAGGAACCAGACCTCGGCACGGGTCTCTTCAAAGGACGGGCTGGTGTCCTCGTGGTAGATCATCGACGACGCGTTCCCCTTGACGGTGAAACCCTCCGGRCCGCTGCCGTCGGGGGCGGGCGCGGCCGATCCCTCGCCGTAGGGCTGCTCGACTGCCAGGTGTCCGGCGGGAGCGGTGGAGTGGCTGGCCGACCCCTCCGAGGCAGCGGCCGAGCTGGCGACCTGGGCGGTTTCAGCATCCGCAGCCTCAGCCGCCGCGGACTCTGCTCCTGGAAGTGTGGGGGCATGCGGCTCGGTGTATTCGGCGTGGTGCACGGGAGCCGGCGCAGCGGCTCCCGCGGTTCCCTCTACCGTTCGGGACGTCGGCGCCTCCGTGGTCCGGGTGTCCGCCATGGATTCGGCCCGTACGTCGGCAACGGGTTCGGCCGGGGTAATGGCGTCGGGCTGGGCAGAGGGCGCAGGCATTGCTTCGTGGTCGCCATGCGCGGCCTGGTCGTCGGGGACCGGAGCCTGCTCGCCGTGGTCCGCCGGGCCCTGGGCTCCCTGCGCTCCGTGCGGCAGGTCGTGGCGCGGGGCCGGGTGCGCGTCGGCCGCGGGCGTCTCCGACCACTGCGTTTCCCATTCTGCGGCGCTCGCGGTTTCTGGCGAAGCGGCAGCCGTGGGTGGGGTCGCTGCCGGGGAGGCGGCCGCGTCCCCGGATCGGACGGCCTCTTCGGACTGGCCCGCGACGGCATCGACGTCGTCGTCAGCCGTGGTCGGCGGCTCCGGCTCCGCATTGCTGAATCCGGCGGCGGTCGGTATGCCCGTGGTGGCAGCAGCGACGGCCGATGCCGCCGTCGTTCCGCCGGACAGGGCGCCGTCGTGGCCGGACGAGGTCCGCGGAGCCTGGCGGGCGGTAGCGGTTTCAGACCCGGCGGCCGTCGAGGTCCCGGCGCCGCTGCGGGCATTGTTGCGGTTCAGCAGCCACCACACAACGCCGACAATCAGCACGATGACGATGAGCCAGATAATCCAATCCATAGCCGAAACCTTCCGTCCAGGCGGCAGGGTTGCCGTTGCTTGACGTTACGTCCGGCCCAACACGGCTGTCCACCCTCGTGGAGCCGCCCGTGTAGCCTCGCCTGATGGACTTTAAGCGACTGCGGATTCTTCGCGAACTGGCGGACCGCGGCACGGTGGGGGCGACGGCCGAGGCCATGCGGGTCACGCCGTCGGCGGTCTCGCAGCAGCTCCGGACCCTGCAGGATGAACTCGGCGTGACGCTGGTGGAGAAAGCAGGCAGGGGAGTCCGGCTGACCGAGGCGGGGCTGGCCATGGCCGGTGCCGCGACAGACGTGTCCACGGCCATGRCGCGCGCCGAGGCCACCATCGACACCTACCGGCTGGGCCGGCAAACCCACATCAAGGCGGCATTTTTCCCCAGCGCCGCGGAAATGTTCCTACCCGGGCTGCTGCACCGGGTGAAGCACATTGAGGGCCTCCGCTTCGAAGCGCATTTCGAGGACCCGGGAGTCGCCGGATTCGCTGCCCTCGCAGCTGACTACGACATCGTGCTGGCGCACAGCGTCGACGGGCCGGACGTCTTTGCCCGCCAAGGCCTCCAGGTCATCCCGCTCATCGACGAGCCCCTTGATGTGGCGGTCCCGGCCGACCACGCCCTGGGGGGAAAACAGACGCTCAGCGCGGACGACGTCGTCGGGTTCCCCTGGATGGGCGTGCCGGATGGCTTTCCGTTCGACACGGTCCTGCGCCAGATCGAGCTCCAGGCCGATTCCCGGGCCGTGCGGGCCCAGCTCTTCCCGGACCTCCGGGTCCTCGAAGCCCTGGTCAGTGCCGGCCACGGGCTTAGCCTGCTGCCGCGCTACACCGCCCTGAAAAACCAGGGACGGGGATTCGTGCTCCGTCCACTCCGCGGCGTCAAGGCCAGCCGCAGCATCGTGGCCCTGGCCCGCCCCGAAGCCGCGGCCCGGACCACCATCCAGCAGGTACTCTCGATGCTCAAAGCGGAGGCGCAGACGGTGGCGGCGGCGCCCGAACTGCGTGACGGAGCCGGCCTGGCCTAGGCCCCATTAGCGGGTCTCTACATCGAATCCCAAAGTGTGAGACGGATGTCCACCATTTGGTCGAAATATTCCCGCATTTGGGCTTAATGAGCCAATCCGGCTCGTTCCGGCCAACGGCGGAGCCCTAGACTTTGAGCCATGAGTSAGGACACCCAMACMSCRRCAGAGACCAAGCCGGACATCAAACCCCGTAGCAGGGTCGTCACCGACGGCATCCACGCAGCGCCCGCGCGCGGTATGTTCCGCGCGGTCGGCATGGGCGACGACGACTTCGCCAAGCCCCAGGTGGGCGTGGCCAGCTCGTGGAATGAAATCACTCCCTGCAACCTGTCCCTGAACCGGCTGGCCCAGGGCGCCAAGGAAGGCGTCCACGCCGGCGGCGGGTTCCCGATGCAGTTCGGCACCATCTCCGTCTCCGACGGCATCTCCATGGGCCACGAGGGCATGCACTTCTCCCTGGTCTCCCGCGAGGTCATCGCCGACTCAGTGGAGACCGTAATGCAGGCCGAGCGGATCGACGGTTCCGTGCTCCTGGCCGGCTGCGACAAGTCCCTGCCGGGCATGCTCATGGCAGCGGCCCGCCTGGACCTCTCCAGCGTCTTCCTCTACGCCGGCTCCATCATGCCCGGCTGGGTCAAGCTCGAGGACGGCTCCGAGAAGGAAGTCACCCTCATTGACGCCTTCGAAGCCGTGGGGGCCTGCGCCGCAGGCAAGATGAGCATGGAGGACCTCACCCGCATCGAGAAGGCCATCTGCCCGGGCGAAGGCGCCTGCGGCGGTATGTACACCGCCAACACCATGGCCTGCATCGGCGAAGCCCTCGGCATGTCGCTCCCCGGCTCCGCCGCCCCGCCCTCGGCCGACCGCCGTCGTGATGACTTCGCGCGCAAGTCCGGCGAGGCCGTCGTGAACCTGCTGCGACTGGGCATCACGGCCCGCGACATTATGACCAAAAAGGCCTTCGAGAACGCCATCGCCGTGACCATGGCGTTCGGCGGCTCCACCAACGCAGTCCTGCACCTGCTGGCCATCGCCCGCGAGGCCGAGGTGGAACTGACTCTGGAAGACTTCAACCGCATCGGCGACCGGATCCCGCATCTGGGCGACCTCAAGCCGTTCGGCCGTTACGTTATGACCGACGTCGACAAGATCGGCGGCGTCCCGGTCATTATGAAGGCACTGCTCGACGCCGGCCTGCTGCACGGCGACTGCCTCACCGTCACCGGCAAGACCGTGGCCGAGAACCTCGCCTCGATCAACCCGCCGGATCCGGACGGCAAGGTGCTCCGCGCCATGGACAACCCGATCCACAAGACCGGCGGCATCACCATCCTGCACGGCTCGATGGCTCCCGAGGGTGCCGTCGTCAAGAGTGCAGGCTTCGACGCCGATGTCTTTGAGGGCWCCGCCCGCGTCTTCGAACGCGARCAGGGCGCCCTSGACGCRCTSGACAAGGGCSAGATCAAGGCCGGCGACGTGGTGGTCATCCGCTACGAAGGGCCCAAGGGCGGCCCGGGCATGCGCGAAATGCTCGCCATTACCGGCGCCATCAAGGGCGCCGGCCTGGGCAAGGATGTCCTGCTGCTCACGGACGGCCGCTTCTCCGGTGGTACCACCGGACTGTGCATTGGCCACGTCGCGCCGGAAGCGGTCGACGGCGGCCCGATCGCCTTCGTCAAGGACGGCGACCGCATCCGGGTAGACATCGCCTCGCGGACGTTTGACCTGCTGGTCGAAGACGCCGAGCTCGAAGCCCGCAAGGTGGGCTGGGAGCCGCTGCCGGCCAAGTTCACGAAGGGTGTTCTGGCCAAGTACGCCAAGCTGGTGCACAGCGCCTCCACGGGCGCCTACTGCGGGTAGCTCCCTCAGCGCGGGCGACCACGCTTAATAAGGGAGGCTCCGAGGGGCCCCAAGCGAACGGCGTCCGCGCCGTCCGCTTGGGGTAGGAGACTCCCGCCTGCCGCCTGGACGGGCCTGGTACGAGGGGGAGTGGGGAGTTCAGTAGGTGGACGATGAAGTCCACATGGTGAGACAGGAGTCGGGCTCGTTGACACCTGTCTCGCCCAGAGGGAACACTGAACGCATGATCGAGATCGTTTCCGGCGGCGCTTGCGCAGCTGCAGTCGTCGTACTTACCAAGCGCGTGGCTCCATAGCCCGACTGGTAACGACCCGCCACGCGCAACCCCTCGAAGAGCCGCCAGGCTGAGGGGTTTTTTTATTTCCGCAACACCAGCACCACCCGCATCACCAGATCGCCGAAGATCCACCCGTAGATCCACCGAAGGAAGAGTCCGATGAGCAAAGGATTGCCGATCAGCCCCTCGCTGATGGCCACAAAGTCCGCTGGAGCCCACAAGGCTCCGGAACGCGTCGAACGCCCGGCCGATGCCGGCGTCGAGCATGCTGCTGCCTCTCCCGTCCTTGGGCCGAACAACGTCGTACCCCCGACGATGATGACCGGCTCGCAAGCAATCGTCCGCTCGCTCGAAGAACTCGGCGTCGAGGACATTTTCGGTTTGCCCGGTGGCGCAATCCTGCCCACCTATGACCCCTTGATGGCCTCCAGCATGAACCACGTGCTGGTCCGTCACGAACAGGGAGCCGGCCACGCCGCGCAAGGCTATGCCATGGTCACCGGGCGGGTTGGCGTCTGCATCGCCACCTCGGGCCCCGGTGCCACCAACCTCGTTACCGCCATCATGGATGCCCACATGGACTCCGTGCCGATGGTGGCCATCACCGGCCAGGTTTCCAGCGGAGTCATTGGAACGGACGCCTTCCAGGAGGCGGACATCGTCGGCATCACCATGCCGATCACCAAGCACTCCTTCCTGGTCACCGACCCCAACGACATCCCGCACGTGATGGCGGAGGCTTTCCACCTGGCCTCCACCGGCCGGCCGGGTCCCGTCCTGGTGGACGTGGCTAAGGATGCCCAGCAAGGGCAGATGACGTTCTCCTGGCCCCCCAGGATCGACCTCCCCGGGTACCGCCCCGTGGTCCGCGGTCACAACAAGCAGGTCCGCGAGGCCGCCCGGCTGATCGCCGCCGCCACCAAGCCGGTGCTGTACGTCGGCGGCGGTGTGGTCAAGGCCCACGCCTCCGCGGAACTGCGGGAACTGGCCGAACTCTCCGGCGCACCGGTGGTCACCACCCTGATGGCCCGGGGCGTGTTCCCGGACTCCCATCCGCAGCACGTCGGTATGCCCGGCATGCACGGGACGGTGTCCGCTGTGACCGCACTGCAGCAGTCCGACCTGCTGATCACCCTGGGGGCCCGTTTTGATGACCGGGTCACCGGCATCCTGAAGTCCTTTGCCCCGCACGCCAAGGTCATCCACGCCGACATCGACCCGGCCGAGATCTCCAAGAACCGCACCGCCGACGTGCCGATCGTCGGCTCCGTCAAAGAGATCATTCCGGAGCTCAGCGAGGCCCTGCGCCAGCAGTTCGAGGCCTCGGGCACCCCGGACCTGACCAACTGGTGGGCCTTCCTGAACAACCTCAAGGAGACCTACCCGCTGGGCTGGACCGAACCCGAGGACGGTCTCAGCGCACCCCAGCGGGTCATCGAGCGGATCGGTGCCCTGACCGGACCCGAAGGCGTCTACGTCGCCGGCGTCGGCCAGCACCAGATGTGGGCGTCCCAGTTCATCAAGTACGAACGCCCCCACGCCTGGCTGAACTCCGGCGGGGCCGGCACCATGGGCTACGCCGTGCCTGCGGCCATGGGCGCCAAGGTGGGGGAGCCGGACCGCGTGGTCTGGGCCATCGACGGCGACGGCTGCTTCCAGATGACCAACCAGGAGCTCGCCACTTGCGCAATCAACAAGATCCCCATCAAGGTCGCTGTCATCAACAACTCCTCGCTGGGTATGGTCCGCCAGTGGCAGACCCTCTTCTACGAGGGCCGCTACTCCAACACCGACCTCAACACCGGCCATGACACCGTCCGGATCCCGGACTTCGTCAAGCTGGCGGACGCCTACGGCTGTGCGGCGTTCCGCTGCGAACGCGACGAGGACATCGACGCGACCATCCAGCAGGCCCTGGCGATCAACGACCGCCCCGTCGTGATCGACTTCGTCGTCAGCCCGAACTCCATGGTGTGGCCGATGGTGCCCGCCGGAGTCAGCAACGACCAGATCCAGGTTGCCCGCAACATGACCCCGGACTGGGAAGAAGAGGACTGAACATGACCCGCCATACACTTTCGGTTCTGGTCGAGGACAAGCCCGGTGTGCTGACCCGCGTGGCCAGCCTCTTTGCCCGGCGCGCCTTCAACATCAATTCCCTGGCCGTCGGCCCCACTGAGGTCCCGGGCATCTCCCGGATGACGGTCGTGGTCGACGCCGACGGCGAGCTGATCGAGCAGGTCACCAAACAGCTGAACAAGCTGGTCAACGTGATCAAGATCGTCGAGCTCACCCCCGAATCTTCCGTACAGCGCGACCACATCCTGGTCAAGGTACGTGCGGATGCCGCAACCCGGCTGCAGGTAACCCAGGCAGCCGACCTGTTCCGCGCTTCAGTGGTCGACGTCTCCACAGAGTCGGTGGTCATCGAGGCCACGGGCCACCCCGACAAGCTCACGGCACTGCTTTCGGTGCTGGAGCCCTTCGGCGTCCGCGAAATCGTGCAGTCCGGCACCCTGGCCGTCGGCCGAGGGTCCCGCTCCATGAGTGACAGGGCTTTGCGGTCCGCCTAACAGGCAGGCCCCAGCCCCCGCATCAAATCCCCACCCCGTTTTTCACAGACAACACCAAAGAATCCATTCAAAGGAGACACCCCAGTGACTGAAATGTTCTACGACGACGACGCCGACCTGTCGATCATCCAGGGCCGCACCGTCGCCGTCATCGGTTACGGCTCCCAGGGCCACGCCCACGCCCTGAGCCTGCGCGATTCCGGTGTTGACGTCCGCGTCGGCCTGAAGGAAGACTCCAAGTCCCGCGCCAAGGCCGAGGCAGAGGGCCTGCGCGTGCTCAATGTTGCCGACGCCGTCGCCGAGGCCGACCTCATCATGATCCTCACCCCGGACCAGGTCCAGCGCCACGTCTACGCCGAGGACATCGCCCCGAACCTGCAGGCCGGCGACGCCCTGTTCTTCGGCCACGGCTTCAACATCCGCTACGGCTACATCAAACCGCCGGCCGACGTCGACGTCGCCCTCGTCGCCCCCAAGGGCCCGGGCCACATTGTGCGCCGCGAGTTCGAAGCCGGCCGCGGCGTGCCCGACCTGATCGCCGTCGAGCAGAACCCGTCCGGCAAGGCCAAGGAACTGGCTCTGTCCTACGCCAAGGCAATCGGCGGCACCCGCGCCGGCGTCATCGAGACCACCTTCACCGAAGAGACCGAAACTGACCTCTTCGGCGAGCAGGCAGTCCTCTGCGGCGGCGCCTCGCAGCTGATCATGTACGGCTTCGAGACCCTCACCGAGGCCGGCTACAAGCCCGAGGTCGCCTACTTCGAGGTGCTCCACGAGCTCAAGCTGATCGTCGACCTGATGGTCGAAGGCGGCATCGCCAAGCAGCGCTGGAGCGTTTCCGACACCGCGGAGTACGGCGACTACGTCTCCGGCCCGCGCGTCATCACCCCCGAGGTGAAGGAAAACATGAAGGCTGTCCTGAAGGACATCCAGGACGGCGCCTTTGCCAAGCGCTTCATTGACGACCAGGACGCCGGAGCCCCGGAGTTCAAGGCCCTGCGCAAGAAGGGCGAGGACCACCCGATCGAGGCCACCGGCCGCGAACTGCGCAAGCTCTTCTCCTGGATCAAGAACGAAGACGACTACACCGAAGGCTCAGTAGCCCGCTAAGGCGATTGACCGGCAGGGAAGCCGGACACCATTACTTGGGGTCCGGCTTCCCTGCGTTGAGCACCACACGTACCACCCGTTTCACCAAAATCCCCACCTGATACACAAGAGAGCTAAAGAGGTCACCGGTGACAAGCACCAAACCTGTTGTACTCCTCGCTGAGGAACTTTCGCCCGCCACAGTCGAGGCCCTCGGCCCGGACTTTGAAATCCGCCAGACCGACGGCGCCGACCGTTCCCAGCTGCTCTCCGCGATCGCCGACGTCGACGCGATCCTGATCCGCTCCGCCACCCAGGTGGACGCCGAAGCCATTGCCGCCGCGAAAAACCTCAAGGTCATCGCCCGCGCCGGCGTCGGACTGGACAACGTCGATATCAAAGCCGCCACCCAGGCCGGCGTGATGGTGGTCAACGCGCCGACGTCGAACATCGTCTCCGCCGCCGAACTGACGGTCGGCCACATCCTCAGCCTCGCCCGCCATATTCCGCAGGCCTCCGCCGCGCTAAAGGACGGCGAGTGGAAGCGCTCCAAGTACACCGGCACGGAGCTGTTCGAGAAGAAGGTCGGCATCATCGGCCTCGGCCGGATCGGCGCGCTCGTCGCGGCCCGCCTGAAGGGCTTCGACACCAAAATCCTCGCGTACGATCCCTACATCACCTCCGCCCGCGCCGCCCAGCTGGGTGTGCAGCTGGTGACCCTGGACGAGCTCCTGGCCCAGTCGGACTTCATCACCATCCACATGCCGAAGACCCCGGAAACCGTTGGCATGCTCGGTGCGGACGCTTTCAAGAAGATGAAGAGCACGGCGTACGTCGTCAACGTCGCCCGTGGCGGCCTGGTGGACGAGGAGGCGCTCTACGCCGCCCTTGAAGCCGGCGAGATCGGCGGCGCCGGCGTCGACGTCTTCGTCAAGGAGCCCAGCACTGACCTGCCGTTCTTCAAGCTCGATAACGTGGTGGTGACTCCGCACCTGGGCGCCTCCACCGACGAAGCCCAAGAAAAGGCCGGCGTCTCGGTCGCCAAGTCCGTCCGCCAGGCCCTCGCCGGCGAACTGGTGCCCGACGCCGTGAACGTCGCCGGCGGCGTCATCGCTCCGGACGTCCGCCCCGGCATTCCCCTCATCGAGAAGCTGGGCCGGATCTTCACAGCCATGACCCACGCCTCGCTGACGCAGTTCGACGTCGAAGTGGCGGGCGAGATCTCCGAACTCGACGTCAAGGTGCTCGAACTCGCAGCCCTCAAGGGCATCTTCGCCGACGTCGTCACCGAACAGGTTTCCTACGTCAACGCCCCTGTCATCGCCGAGCAGCGCGGCATCAACGTCCGGCTCATCACCACCCCGGATACGGAGTCGTACCGCAATGTCCTGACCCTGCGGGGCGCCCTCAGCGACGGCAGCCAGATCTCGGTGGCCGRCACGCTGACCGGACCCAAGCAGATCCAGAAGCTCGTTGGCATCAACGGCTTTGAGGTGGAAATCCCGATCAGCGAACACCTGGTGGTYGTGGCCTACTCYGACCGKCCCGGCGTSATYGGMACCATCGGCCAYATCCTSGGCATGAACAACATCAACATCGCCGGAATGCAGGTGGCCCGGCAGACCGAGGGCGGCCAGGTCCTGGCTCTGCTGACCATCGACAGCTCCGTCCCGCAGCAGGTCCTGGAAGCCATCAAGGCCGGAATCGGCGCTGACATGGTCCGCGAGGTCGACCTGGAGGACTGAGTCCCCGCCGCGGACGCCGGCGGCGGCAACACCGCCGCCGGCGGCCACGAATGAGCGGCCGGTCTGCGTACAATGGCTAGGTCCGAATTTCGGATTAGGCCGGCAGACCGGCCTTTACTTTTGCACACCGGGCCTTGGGACGCCTTCAGCTCCACACGGAGTGAACTGCGGTGTGCGCACGCAATCCAGCTTTCAGGAGCCCAATGAACGCCGTCCAGAGGTTCATCAGAAGCAGAGTGCTTTTGCTGACCGCGTCCATTTTGATCGTGGCCATGTGCCTGTCCGTCCTCGTGCAAGGCCAATCTCAGGCCGCGCTGAACCGCACCGTGGACCAGAACTCACGGGGCCTCTACGACGTCCTCGTCCAGGCCAAGGCGAAGGACAGCGGCGGCCTGATGCAGCCGGAAATCGCCACCGGCCAGGGCGGCATCAGCTTCGACCAGTTGGAATCGATCCGCAAGCTGTCCGGCACCTCGGTGGCGGCCCCCATCAGCCTGGTCTCCCGCGTCTCGCAGAACCTCGAAACGCCGCGGCTCGACGCCACCGACTACCTCGGCTACAACGCGGGCCTGGCCGGTACCGCGGGTGACCCCAGCGCCACCGATCCGTCCAAGTGGCCGGCTGCCGAGTCCGTCCTGAGCGATACGGCCAAGAAGTACCGCCTGACCGCCAGCGCCGTGAGCTCGGACGGCAAATCCGAGCAGACCCTGTTCAAGACCACTGCCGAGGGCTCCCTGGGCAAAGCCAAACTCGTCGAAGAGCAAGTGGCCGGCGGCAAGAGCGTCCGTATCGCGGGCCCGGAGGGGGAGACCGGCATCAAGTTCCCGGCCCCGGCCGGCGGCTCCGAACACAATCTCTTCAACCTCTCCGTCGGGCTGCCCCTCGCTCCCCAGGTCACCGAATCCGTCGTCGCCGTCGACCCCGTCTCAGAGCGCGCCCTCCTGGGCGGGTCCGGCGACTTCCTGGCCCCGCTGGAGAAGGCACCGCCGGCCGATGCCCGCAACGCCGGCGCAATCGGCCGCCACTTCGAAAGCCTCTTCACCAGCGGCATCAGCATGGAGCAGCTCAAAGAAGGCCCCGACTTCCTTGGCGTCAAGCTCAAGTACTGGGCGCCCCTGATGACGCAGTACCAGCAGGCCAAACGCTCCGGCCAGCTCACCGCCGATTCGCAGGCCATTCCCCTGATCGTCCGCTCCGGCACGTCCCTGGACCTGAAGTACTCGGTCAAGATCGAGGAAATCGACGACGCCGGCAACGTCACCAAAGACGTCGGCACCGCTACCCGCTCGCTGGACAAGGACTACCTCCCGTTCGTGTCCAAATCGCCGTTCGCCCTGTCCTGGCCCGGTTCCAAGGACCTGTCCAAGCTGATGGGGGACACCGGCAGCTTCGGCCAGGGCCTGTACAACCCCGCAACGTGGAGCACCGATTTCGCCGCCGCGCCCAAGTACAAGGACGGGAACACGGCCGGAAACGGTGCCGTTGACAAGTCCGCTGTCCCCGGCGACTGGGTCACGGTCAACCGGCTTCCCGAAAAGGGCGCCAATGATGCCCCGGTCGACCAGACACAGCGCACCCCGGTGGATGAGCGGGCGTACCRCGAGAACCTCGCGACCGGCAAGAAGCCTGCCACCCCGCTCGCCATGGTCTACGGAACCTTTGACCCGGCCAAGGTCCAGGAAGCAGCCGGCGACGTCAACCGCCTGCCCCTCGGCGGCTACGATCCGACGCCGATGACCCTGACCAAGGACGCCGACGGCAAGGACGTCGCGCACACCGCGCTCAAGCCCTCGCTGAGCGCCACCGGACTGGTCAGCCAGTCGGCCGGCGCCATCACCGACTACTACGGCCTGGCCGCCGCCCGCGGCTACGAGAAGAACGCCTCCGTCATCGACGCCGTGCGTGTCCGCGCCAATGTGGACGGCAGCTGGAAGCAGGCCCAGCCCGAGGTCGAAAAACTTGCCCAGCAGATCCGTGACATGGGCCTGGAAGCGACCGTCGTGGCCGGCTCCGCCCGTGAGGACGCCAGCATCTTCGTCCCGGGCTACTCCAAGGACGACGCCGGCAAGGAATCACCGCTGGGCACCGTCCAGCAGTCGTGGGTGCGGCAGAACGCCGCCGACGCCGTCTCCGGCTCGCTGACCGGCACCAACCTCACCCTGCTGTTCCTGACCCTGTGCGGTGCCGCTCTCCTGACCGGAGCGTCCACCGTCAGCTATGTCCGCAAGCGCCGGCGCGAAGCCGGAACCCTCCGGGCGATGGGCTGGACGCAGCGGAAGATCCGGTCCTGGGTCCTAGCCGAGTTCGGCGTCGGCGCGGCCCTGCTGGCCGTGGCCGGAATTGCCTTGAGCCTGATCAGCTGGAACCCCGCCACCGCGGTGGTGTCGGCCTCGGTCCTGGTCCTGTACTGCGGCGCAGCCTTCTTCGCCGCACAGCAGCTCCGCCACCGCGAGGTCATCGACCAGGAACCGCAGCACGACGAACGGCTCATCCCTGTGGACTCGCCGCTGACCTTCGCCAGCCGGCAGTTGAGCACCAACAAGTTCAACACCGGCTCGCTGGCGGTCGCCGTCGGCGTCTTCGGTGCCGCCGTGGGCGGCCTGGCCGCACTCCTGATCGACATCCCGCGCGCCGCCGGCGCCAGCGCACTGAGTGGGCTGGCCGCGGCCAGCATCGCCATGCCGAGCATCATCCTGGGTGTCTCCGGGGTGGCCGTCGGGCTCCTGCTGACCATGGTCACCGGCCGGTTCGAGCTCGGTGCCAAGCGGGAGTACCTCGGCATCCTGCAGGCCATGGGCTGGAACCCGGACATGCTGGGCCAGGTCCGCTTCTTCGAAAACGCCATGGTGGGAGCCATCGCCGTGCCCCTGGGTGTCCTCGGCGCCCTCGCTATCGGCTTGCTCCTCGCCCCCTATGCCGCACTCTGGGCCGGAATCGCCGGACTCGTGGCTGTACTTTGCTGGATTCCGATTGCAACGAAAGTGGTCCAATGACTAACGAGCTGAACCTGACCAGGGCGGCCCGGAACCGGATGCCGGAGAGCACCGGGAACGGCAGCCACCAGACCCGCGCCAACACGATCGTGAAAGCCACAGACCACGCCACTCCGCTGGAACTGAGCAACATCACCATCCACTACGGCGGCGGCAAGGGCGGCGCTGAAGCCGTCAACGTCGTTGACGACTTCAACATGACCCTGCACGCCGGCGAAATGCACTGCGTCGCCGGCCGCTCCGGCTCGGGCAAGACCAGCATCCTGACCGTCGGCGCGGGCCTGACCCTGCCGACGTCGGGCCGGGTGTTCTGGGAGGGCGACTCGCTCGAAACCATGGGCGACGACGAGATCGCCGACCGCCGTCGCGCGCTGATCGGCTACGTCGACCAGGGCGGCGCCCTGATTGACGGCATGAGCGCGTTGGAGAACGTCCTGCTGCCCGCCGTGCCCGACGGCGAGGTCGAACAGCGGCGCGACCAGGCCAAGGACCTTCTTGACCTGGTTGGCCTGGGCCGGCGCATGCGCCACCGTCCCGCCCAGCTCTCCGGTGGTGAACGCCAGCGCGTCGCGATCGCCCGCGCCCTGATCCTCGGCACCCGCGTGCTGGTGGTCGACGAGCCCACGGCGAGCCTGGACCGCACCTCGGCCAACCGCATTATCAGCATCCTCAAGGACACGACGTCGGACGGTATCGCTGTGCTCGTGGCGTCACACGACCACGAACTCGTCCGCCAGAGCGATACCCTGACCGAACTGATCTAGGTTTATAACGTGACGCCTTCCGAAAAAACCCCGTTCTACATCACCACGGCCATCAGCTACCCCAACGGGGTGCCKCACATCGGCCACGCCTAYGAGGTCATCGCCACSGACGCGATGGCSCGGTTCAAGCGGCTGGACGGCTAYGACGTCTTCTTTATGACCGGCACTGACGAGCACGGCCTGAAGATGCAGCAGACCGCGGAAAAGGAAGGCATCCCGGTCAAGGAACTGGCCGACCGTAACTCCACGGCATTCCGCCGGATGAGCGACGACCTTGGAATTTCGCTGAACCGCTTTATCCGCACCACTGACCCGGACCACTACGAGGCGGCCAAGGCCCTGTGGCAGCGGATGGAAGCCAACGGCGACATCTACCTGTCCAAGTACGCCGGCTGGTACTCCGTCCGTGACGAGCGGTACTTCGTGGAGGACGAGACCGAGGTCCGCGAGGATGGCCTCCGCTACGCCTCCGAAACAGGCACCGAGGTGACCTGGACCGAAGAGGAAAGCTACTTCTTCAAGCTCTCCGCCTACCAGGACCGGCTGCTGGCCCTCTACGGGGACCAGCCGGACTTCGGTGCACCGCACGGCCGCTTCAACGAGGTCGTTAGCTTCGTCAAGGGCGGCCTGGAGGACCTCTCCATTAGCCGTACCTCCTTCAACTGGGGTGTTCCGGTACCGGGCAACCCTGATCACGTGATGTACGTCTGGGTTGACGCGCTGACCAACTATTTGACCGGCGTCGGGTTCCCGGATACCGAATCGGACAGCTTCCAGAAGTATTGGCCGGCTGATGTCCACGTGATCGGCAAGGACATTTCGCGGTTCCACGCGGTGTACTGGCCGGCATTCCTGATGTCCGCCGGGCTGGAACTGCCCAAGCGGGTCATGATCCACGGACACCTGCACAACCAGGGCGTCAAGATGTCCAAGTCGCTGGGCAACGTCGTGGCGCCAGCAGACTGGGTGGCACAGTACGGGCTGGACCAGGTCCGCTTCTTCCTGCTCCGCGAGGTGCCCTTCGGTGCCGACGGCAACTACAGCCACGACGCCATTGTTGGCCGGATGAATTCGGACCTGGCGAACAACTTCGGCAACCTCGCCCAGCGCTCTTTGTCCATGGTGGCGAAGAACTGCGAGGGCCGCGTTCCGGTTCCCGCCGGCTTTAGCGCGGAGGACGCAGCGTTGCTGGGCCAGGCCAAAGGCCTCCTTGGCATCGCCCGCACCGCTTTCGAGAAGCAGGAATTCAGCCGCGCGCTGGAGGCCATCTGGAACGTTCTGGGTGACACCAACGCCTACTTCGCCGAGCAGGCCCCGTGGGTGTTGCGGAAGACCGACGTCGAACGGATGAACACCGTCCTGTACGTCACCCTCGAAGTACTGCGGATTGTGGCGATCCTCGCCCAGCCGGTCATGCCGACGTCGGCCGGGGCCATCCTGGTTAGCCTGGGCCAGCCGGAGGGCGACGCCCGGGACTTYGCGGCGCTCGACACACCGATCGCGGCCGGCGCAGAGTTGCCCGCACCGGCGCCGGTGTTCCCCAAGTATGAGGAGCCTGCAGAGGCCTAAGGCGCCCCGCCTACTCCGCCGAGGCGGTACCGGGTGGCAATACTCCGTGAGGAGACGATTGCCACCCGGTACCGCCTCGCGGCGCTTAACGCACAGGTAGTTCCGGCCCAAGAACGGGTAATTTCCCGCCCGAAAGGGGCAGCGAATACTCGGGACGCGGCTCTTTCCCCCGCCCTAGCCTGACAGCGTTAGCGGGCTGACAAAGCTGCTGGGGAGTATCTGTCATCACTCATTCTCGCTCTACAAGGCCTCGAACAAACCGTTCATTGGTCTCAGGTGGTTACTCCGCGTAGTTCAGTCAGGTCGGAAACTGACTCTGAACGGAGCGACGTACGGTGAAACGACTAATCGCAACTATGGGGATCTTTGGCCTCGCCCTGCTGGGGAGCGCGGCCACTGCAAATGCAGCACCTCCGAGCAATCCTGCCGGGGTGCACACGGGCGGCTCGTCTGCCGATTCACACCCGGGCAAGCCGGCCGCACCGGACAATTCGAACAAGCCTGATAACGCGAATAAGCCGGACAACTCGAACAAGCCGGATAACCCGAATAAGCCGGACAACTCGAACAAGCCGGACAACTCGAACAAGCCGGACAACTCGAACAAGCCGGACAACTCGAACAAGCCGGACAACTCGAACAAGCCGGACAACTCGAACAAACCGGAAGTTCCGTCCGTGCCCGACAATTCGAACAAGCCGGACAAGGGCGACAAGCCTGGCAACGGCAATGGTGGCCAGTCGGGTGATCACAACGGTAATGGCAACGGCAATGGTGGCCAGTCGGGTGATCACAACGGTAATGGCAACGGCAATGGTGGCCAGTCGGGTGATCACAACGGTAATGGCAACGGAAACGGCAACGGAAACGGGAACGGTGGCGATCACAACGGTGACGGAAACGGCAACGGAAACGGGAACGGGAACGGTGACGGCGATGGACATGGCCACGGCGGAGACCACAACGGTGACGGCGATGGACATGGCCACGGCGGGGACCACAACGGTGACGGCGATCATTGCGGTTGCGATGAGCCGGCCAAGCCCGCGACTCCGCCGGCAGTGAAGCCGGTCAAGCCCGCGACGCCGCCAACCGGCGCAGCCACGGGAGCACCGGCTCCGGTGGTGGCCAACGTTGGGTTCAACGTCCAGACGGCGGTCGCCAGCACTCCTGCTGCGGGCATTCCGCTGTGGCTCTCGCTTCTCACTGGAGTACTCACCGCGGGGGCTGCCACGGCCCTCCTGCGGGGCATGCTCCGAAGCGGCAAAGCCACCAGTTAGGTAAGGTGCGGGCCGGCTGCCAGTGTGCAACCGGCCCGCACAGCCATTGCAACCCCGCACAGTCATTGCAACCAAAGGTACAGCTCACCAGGAGCACTCATGGCCCTCAGCAGCAAAGCCGACAGTTCCGCCACTGCGGCACCCCGCGTCCTGCTGATGCGCGGCCGCGACAAAGTGCTTCTGGCGGCCTGCCTCATTGGACTCCTTACAGCGTGGATCCTCTACGCAGCTTTCGGCGTCAACGGCGTTGGGAACGCCTCGTCCGAGCCCGTAGCGGCATCCCTGCCAACGGCCGCAGCCGCGGCAACTAATCCTGGAGCAGTCGCCCTGCGGCCGAGTCCGGGTCCGTCCGCCGCGCGGCCTCCCGCCTCCCCGAAAGCGGCGCCCCAGCACACGGCACCGCCCAGGGCGCAGGGGCCCGTGGCCTCCGTTCCGCAGCGGATTTCCTACCCGGCGGCGCAGATGGACGTCGCCATTCATCCGCTGCAGCCGACACCGGGTGAGGCTGCAAGCCAGAGCATCGTGCCCCCGGAGACAATGGACGGCTACTGGCTGGCGCCGTTCGGTACGCCGGGGGCCGGATCGACGAATACCACGTACGTCGTCGGACACAGCTGGCAGGGCGTCGAGGCGCCGTTCAATCGGCTAAGCACCTTGGCCAGGCCAGGGGACACGCTGACGGTGCAGACGGCGACCGGAGCCATTGCGTACAAAGTGGACTCCGTCACGACCTACGTGAAAGCGGGTTTGAAAGACAGCCCGATCTGGGCCGTGGTTCCGAACAGGCTGGTCCTGATCTCCTGTTACACCGGTGATCTGTGGGGCCAGAACGTCGCCGTTGTGGCGTCGCCGGTCACAGGGAGCTAGGCCCCTTTCCGCATAATGAGACAATTTGACCAGCATGTGGATTGCGCAGCTACGCTGAATCCATGAGCGCATCCACGATTGACCTGGCAGTTATCCCCGGCGACGGCATTGGCCCGGAAGTAACCGCCGAGGCGCTGAAAGTCCTCGAGAAGGCCGCCGCCGCAGAAGGCATCGTCCTGCAGCAAACCCATTATGAGCTGGGCGCCCAGCACTGGCTCGAGACGGGGGAGACCCTGCCGGCGGAAACCCTGGCGGACCTCCGCACCCGGGATGCGATCCTCTTCGGTGCCGTGGGCGCCGCTCCCGGCGACACCCGCATTCCCTCCGGGATCATTGAACGTGAACTGCTGCTCAAACTCCGGTTCAGCCTCGACCACTTTGTGAACCTGCGCCCCTCCCGGCTGTACGCCGGTGTCGGCAGCCCGCTGGCCAACCCCGGAGAGATCGACTTCATCGTGGTCCGGGAGGGAACCGAAGGGCCCTACGTCGGCAACGGCGGCACCCTGCGCGAGGGGACACCCCACGAGGTAGCCACGGAAGTCTCGCTCAACACCGCTCACGGCGTCGAACGGGTGGTCCGTGATGCGTTCCGCCGGGCCAACGCGCGCCCGCGCAAGAGGCTGACGCTGGTTCACAAACACAACGTGCTGGTCTTCGCCGGGCACCTGTGGAAGCGGACCGTCGAGGCCGTCGCGCAGGAGTTCCCGGAGGTTACCCATGACTACCTCCACGTTGATGCCGCAACGATCTTTATGGTCACCGATCCGGCGCGCTTTGATGTGATCGTCACGGACAACCTCTTTGGTGACATCCTCACCGACCTCGCCGCCGCCGTGACCGGCGGCATCGGCCTGGCCGCGTCCGGAAACATCAATATGGACCGCACAGCACCGTCGATGTTTGAGCCGGTGCACGGCTCGGCTCCGGACATCGCCGGCCAGCAGAAGGCCGACCCGAGCGCCGCCATCCTGTCCGCGGCCCTGTTGCTGGACCACCTGGGCTACACCGCAGCGGCCCGGAAGATCGAGGCGGCAGTGGCAGCCGACGTCGAAAGCCGCGACGGGAGCTTCCGCAGCACCGCCGCGATCGGCGACGCGATTGCCGCCTCTCTCTGACACCCGGCCCGCTCGCCGTCCGGGACGGGGACGACGACGCCCCGGAGGGCCGCTGCAACGGGCGTAAGCTTGTTTCGAATCACCAATATGCTGCCGTGGTCCGAGGATGAACCGCGTTCACACACCAGGCAGCCGACCGTGGAGGAACCATGACCCAGACTGCCCATGGCGTCGAATTCACCCAGCGGCTCTCGGCGACCCCGAAGTCCGCACAAGAACGCGCAGCTATCCTGGCCAACCCGGGGTTCGGCGACTACTTCACTGACCACACCGCAGTGGTCGACTACAGCGTCGATGCCGAGGGCAAGGGCGGCTGGCACGATGCCCGGATCGAACCCTACGGCCCCATCTCGCTTGATCCTTCTGCCGCCGTGCTGCACTACGGCCAGGAGATCTTCGAAGGACTCAAGGCTTACCGCCACGCCGACGGCTCGGTCTGGACGTTCCGGCCCGAGGCCAACGCCGCACGCCTGAACAAGTCCGCGCGCCGGCTCGCCCTGCCGGAACTGCCCGAAGAATACTTCCTGGCCGCCATCCGCGAACTTGTCTCGGCAGACCGCGAGTGGGTTCCTTCCGGCGACGGTGAAGCCCTGTACCTGCGCCCCTTTATGATCGCCACCGAAGCATTCCTCGGGGTCCGCGCCGCCCGCGAGGTCTCCTTCCGCGTCATCGCCTCGCCCGCCGGCAACTACTTCGGCGGGGAGCTGAAGCCGGTATCCATCTGGATCTCCCGCGAATACGCCCGCGCCGGCCGCGGCGGCACCGGGGCCGCCAAGTGCGGCGGCAACTACGCCGCCTCACTGATCGCCCAGCAGGAGGCCGAGGCCCACGGCTGCAAGCAGGTCCTGTTCCTCGACCAGTTCAACGACAACGCCGTTGAGGAACTCGGCGGCATGAACGTCTTCTTCGTGATGAAAGACGGTTCGCTGGTCACCCCCGCCCTCTCCGGCACCATCCTCGAGGGTGTCACCCGCTCCTCCGTTATCCAGGTGGCCCGTGACATGGGCCGCGACGTCACGGAGCGCAAGATCACCCTTGATGAGTGGCGCGASGGCGTTGCSTCCGGCGAAATCGCCGAGGTCTTCGCCTGCGGWACCGCCGCCGTCATCACCCCGATCGGCGTCCTSAAGGACGACACCGAATTCATCGGCTCCGAGGACGCGACCGCGGGGGAGACCACCATGGCCATCCGCGCCCAGCTGCTCGGCATCCAGACCGGCACGGTCGAGGACACCCACGGCTGGCTGACCCGCCTGGCATAGCCTGTCCGGATAAGTACGACGGCGGCCCRCACCATTTGGTG
>NZ_JBFTNO010000008.1:0-34579 GCF_056397525.1 Arthrobacter sp. 05L45_2
CCGCCGCACTCCGCACCCTCCGCGACCTGTAACCGGCGGGCCCTTGGGGCACCGCGAACGTGGGGGAAACCCGGCGTTACGGCACTGAGGCCAGTGGCATTGTGCTCAATTGAGTTGTGTGCAACTGAATTGCGCGATACTCTTTTTATGTGAACGAAACAGAGACCCCGGAGTCCGCCGGATCCAGCGCCCCCGGCCTGGACGCACCCCGGCTGGACCGGCAGGTGTGCTTTGCGATGTATTCGGCGTCGCGCGCAGCCACTGCCGCCTACCGCCCCATGCTGGAAGAGCTCGGACTGACCTACCCGCAGTACCTCGTGATGATGGTGCTCTGGGAGGACCAGCCCCGCAGCGTCCGCGGTCTCGGCGAGGAGCTCGGACTGGACTCCGGGACACTGTCCCCGCTGCTCAAGCGGCTTGAGGCCCTGGAGCTCGTGGAACGACGGCGGTCCGCAGCCGACGAGCGCCGCGTGGAGGTTTTCCTCACCGAGTCCGGCGCCGCTCTCAGTGCCCGGGCCACCGGCATCCCGCAGAGGCTCGCGGACGCCGCCGGACTCTCCGCCGCCGAGCTCGACCAGCTCCGCGAAACCCTCGGCAGGCTCACCGCCGCCCTGCACTCCGGCCACTGACCGGCCCCGGACCCGGCTCCCCGCCGGCGGTCCGGACCCAGAAACTTCCCTGCCCCCAACAGATTGGAACCCCATGAAGACCCTCTACACGGCCGAGGCCCTGGCCTCCGGCGAAGGACGCGACGGCAACGCCCAGACCAACGACGGCAAGCTCAACGTCACCCTGGCCAGCCCGGTGGAACTGGGAGGCAACGGCGAAGGGACCAACCCGGAGCAGCTGTTCGCCGCCGGGTACGCCGCCTGCTTCCACTCGGCACTTCGCCTCGTGGGCCGCAAGGAACGCGCCGACCTGACCGACTCCGCGGTTGCCGCCAAGATCCACTTCGGCGCCCTGGACGAAGGGGCAGGCTACGGTCTGGCCGCCGAACTTGAGATCGCCCTTCCCGGCGTCGACCGGCAGACCGCCGAGTCCCTGGTGGCCAAAGCCCACCAGATTTGCCCTTACTCGAACGCCACCCGCGGAAACATCACCGTAGACATCACCATCATGGAGGTCGCAGCATGAGCACCGAAAACACCACTCTCCCCGCCGTCACCCGCGAAATCCAGCTCGCCTCCCGGCCGCACGGCCGTCCCGTTCCGGAGAACTTCCGCCTCGCCGAGTCCGCGCTGCCGGAACTCCAGGACGGCCAGATCCTGGTCCGCAACCTCTTCATCTCCGTCGACCCCTACATGCGCGGCCGCATGAACGACGTCAAGTCCTACTCCGCGCCGTTCGCCCTCGACGCCGCGCTCGACGGCGGCGCCGTCGGCGAGGTCATCGCCTCCAAGGCCGAAGGCCGTGCCGTCGGCGACACTGTCGTCCACGGCCTCGGCTGGCGCGAGTACGCCGTCCTCGATGCCACGGCCACCACGCCGGCACGCACCGACCTCGCCCCGGCATCGGCGTTCCTCGGTGCGCTGGGAATGACCGGGCTGACCGCCTACGCCGGCCTGCTCAAGGTTGCCGAGTTCAAAGCCGGCGACGTCGTCTTCGTTTCCGGCGCTGCCGGCGCCGTCGGCTCCCTCGTGGGCCAGATTGCCAAGGCCATGGGCGCGTCCCGGGTTATCGGCAGCGCGGGCTCGGCCGACAAGGTGGCCCGCCTGCTGGAGCTCGGCTTCGACGCCGCCTTCAACTACCACGACGGCCCGGTCGCCGAGCAGCTCGCCAAAGCCGCGGGGGAGCGCGGGATCGACGTTTACTTCGACAACGTCGGCGGAGAGCACCTCGAAGCCGCACTGTCCTCCCTGACCGTCGGCGGCCGGGTGGCCATGTGCGGGGCCATCGCCCAGTACAACTCCACCGAGCCGACCCCGGCGCCGCGCAACCTCATGCTGGCGATCGGCAAGCAGCTGACGCTCAAGGGCTTCCTCGTGGGCGGATACTGGCAGCACATGGCCGAGTTCGTTGAAGCCATGTCGGGCTGGCTGGCCAGCGGCGCCGTCAGCTACGACGAGACCGTCGTTGACGGGCTCGAGAACGCGCCGCAGGCCTTTATGGACCTGCTGGACGGGGCCAACACCGGAAAGATGCTGGTCCGCGTCTAATCCCGACCCCAAACAACGGGGCCCCGGAATCCTGGATTCCGGGGCCTCAGGCGTGTGCCCGCGCGGAACGGCATACCGCTTGGTAACAAGTTCTCAACAATCTGGGAAATGACTGTGAACTGTGTTACCCGACGTGTTTCATGCCACTAAAGTATCTTGCATCAGTGCGCCTCGGCGCAGTGCTGCGAATCCGTCAGTGACAACAGTGTTTCGGGGGAAAACCGGAAGCAGACACTCATTGGACTACCGTCGTAGCGCCTATCACTTTCTTCCTGGAGGAACTTTGAAGAACTCACTGCGCGCAACATTCAAGCGCGGGTCAATGGCCGGTGTCGCCACCGCAGGTGCGGCCGCCTTGATGCTCACCGGTTGCGGGGCCGCCCCCACCGCCAGCAGCACCGCCAGCGCGGGCGCCAGCGACTACACGGGCTGCATCGTTTCCGACTCCGGTGGATTCGACGACCAGTCGTTCAACCAGTCCTCCTACGAGGGACTGAAGAAGACCGAGAAGGACCTCGGCATCAAGGTCAACCAGGTCGAGTCCAAGACCAACAACGACTTCGAGCCGAACCTGCGCGCCATGGTCACCGCCGGCTGCAACCTGACCATCACGGTCGGCTTCCTCCTCGGCGACGCCACCAAGGCCCAGGCCACGGCGAACCCGGACAAGCACTTCGCGATCATTGACTTCGGCTACGACAAGCCGATCACCAACGTCAAGCCGATCATCTACGACACGGCCCAGGCAGCCTTCCTCGCCGGGTACCTCGCAGCCGGCACCACCAAGACCGGCACCGTTGCCACCTTCGGCGGCATCAAGATCCCGACCGTCACTATCTTCATGGACGGCTACGCCGACGGCGTGAAGTACTACAACGAAAAGAAGGGCAAGAACGTCAAGGTTCTTGGCTGGGACAAGGCCAAGCAGGACGGCTCCTTCACCGGTGACTTCGAGAAGCAGGACAAGGGCAAGCAGTTCACCCAGAACTTCCTGGACCAGGGCGCGGACATCGTTATGCCCGTCGCAGGTCCGGTCGGCAAGGGTGCGGGCGCAGCCCTGAAGGAAGCCAAGGCCGCAGGCAAGGACGTCAAGCTCATCTGGGTTGACTCCGACGGCTTCCTCACCGCCCCGGACTACAAGGACATCATGCTCTCCTCCGTCATGAAGCAGATGGGCGAGGCCGTGGAGACCGTTGTGAAGGAAGACAAGGACGGCAAGTTCACCAACACGCCGTACGTTGGCACCCTCGCGAACGACGGCGTGCAGCTGGCTCCGTTCCACGACATGGAGTCCCAGGTTCCGGCCGAGCTCAAGACCGAGCTCGACCAGATCAAGAAGGACATCGCCGACGGCAAGCTGAAGGTCGAATCCGCAGCGAGCCCCAAGGCGTAATTTTCCGCCGCCAAGCGCCACGGCCCGGACGGTCCCAGACCGGACGGGCTGTGGCGCTTTTCGTTGCCGGGGGCACCACCCCTGGTTTCACCCACGGCAGCAGGCACTAGGCTGGTCCTGCAGCCCCATCACCCCCGTCCGGGCCGTGCCCCGGACACAAATCGAGATTGGTCAGAGTTTTGAAACTTGAACTCAAGGGGATCACTAAACGCTTCGGCTCCCTGGTAGCCAACGACCACATTGATGTGGTGGTTGAACCCGGGCAGATCCACTGCTTGCTCGGCGAGAACGGCGCTGGCAAGTCCACGCTGATGAACGTCCTCTACGGGCTCTACGAGCCCACCGAGGGCGAGATCCTCATCGACGACAAACCCGTCAGCTTCCGCGGCCCCGGGGACGCCATGGCAGCCGGCATCGGTATGGTGCACCAGCACTTTATGCTGGTCCCCGTCTTCACCGTCGCGGAAAACGTGGCTTTGGGCGCGGAAACCACCAAAGCCGGCGGGTTCCTCAACCTCGATGACACACGCCGAAAGATCCAGGAGATCTCCGACCGGTACGGGTTCGACGTCGACCCCGACGCCCTGATCGAAGACCTGCCGGTGGGTGTCCAGCAGCGGGTGGAAATCATCAAGGCCCTGGTCCGGGACGCCAAGGTGCTCATCCTGGACGAGCCCACGGCCGTGCTGACCCCGCAGGACACCGACGAACTGCTGGACATCATGCGCCAGCTCAAGAGCCACGGCACGTCGATCGTCTTCATCTCGCACAAACTGCGCGAGGTCAAAGCCGTCTCGGACACCATCACCGTGATCCGTCGCGGCAAGGTGGTTGGTTCCGCCAGCCCCACCGCCTCGACCACCGAGCTCGCCTCGATGATGGTGGGCCGGGCCGTGAACCTGACCCTGGACAAGGCCCCGGCCAAGCCGCAGGAAACCACGTTCCAGGTCAAGGACCTCACCGTGATCGCCCCCAGCGGCCAGCACGTGGTGGACGGCATCAGCTTCGACATCGCCCGCGGTGAGATCCTCGCCGTCGCCGGTGTGCAGGGCAACGGGCAGACCGAGCTCACCGAGGCCATCCTCGGCCTGCAGGACCGCGTCCACGGTTCCATCCTCCTCGACGGCGAGGAACTGGTCGGCCGCAGCGTCAAGGACGTGCTCAAAGCCGGCGTCGGGTTCGTGCCCGAAGACCGCTCGGTGGACGGCCTGATCGGGACCTTTTCGATCGCCGAAAACCTCATCCTGGACCGCTACGACCAGGAACCCTTCGCGAAGGGCATCAGCATGAGCCCGGCGAAGGTCCTGGAGAACGCCAAGACCCGGATCGACGAATTCGATGTCCGCACCCCGTCCGGGGCGCTGGCGGCCGGGACCCTGTCCGGCGGCAACCAGCAGAAGGTGGTCATGGCGCGCGAGCTGTCCCGTCCGCTGCGCCTGTTCATCGCCTCCCAGCCCACCCGCGGCGTCGACGTCGGCTCCATCGAGTTCCTGCACAAGCGGATCGTGGCAGAGCGCGACCACGGCACCCCCGTGATGATCGTCTCCACCGAACTGGACGAAGTGATCGAGCTCGCCGACCGGATCGCCGTGCTCTACAAAGGCCGGCTGGTTGGCATTGTGCCGGCCGGAACAGGACGCGACGTCCTGGGCCTCATGATGGCCGGCCTGTCGCCCGACGAGGCCCACGCCGACACCACCAAGACCCCGGCAACAACAGCCGCTGCCCCGGCGCCCGCCGCCCAGCCCGCGCAGGAGCCCACCTCCGGCGCCGTAGGAGAGCACCATGACTGAGACCAACAAGCCCCGCCACGCGGCTGACCCGGACCCGCGGGAAACCCCCGCGGCCGAAACAGAAACGTCGGAAACCGAAGCACAGGCGGCAGATTCCACCACCGTCACCTCCCTGGACACCGCCGGCGGGGCCATGCGCCCCTCCGCCGTCCCGGTCTCGGGCCAGAGCGGCATTGTCCCCGGCGGCCCCGACTCCGTGCTGCGGAAAATCTTCACCGGATCCGGCATGGTCTCCGTGCTGGCCGTACTCCTCGCGCTGATCCTCGGCGGCCTGCTGATCGCCAGCACCGACAAGACCGTCAGCGCCACCGCCGGCTACCTCTTCGCCCGGCCCAGCGACTTCCTGACCGCCGTCTGGTCCGCCGCCACCCGGTCCTACGTGGCGCTCTTCCAGGGCTCCGTGTTCAACCCCCGCGGCTCCGGGGTGGCTGGGCAGTTCGCCCCGCTGATGGAAACCCTGACCATCGCGACCCCGCTGATCACCGCCGGTCTCGGTGTCGCCCTGGCGTTCCGCGCCGGCCTCTTCAACATCGGTGCGCAGGGCCAGATCATCATGGCCGGCATCCTCGCCTCCTGGGTCGGTTTCGCCCTGCACCTGCCCATGGGGCTGCACCTGCTGCTGGTCCTCGTCGCCGGCGTCGTCGGCGGCGCGCTCTGGGCCGGCCTGGTCGGTTTCCTCAAGGCCCGTACCGGCGCCCATGAAGTGATCCTGACCATCATGTTCAACTACATCGCGCTGTACTTCCTGCGGTACCTGCTGAACACGCCGGCATTCCAGCGGCCGGGGGAGACCAACCCGATCTCGCCGATCCTGGACCCCAGCGCCGTCTACCCGCAGATCCTCGGCACCCAGTACCGGCTGCACCTGGGCTTCCTCCTGGCCATCGCCGCGACCGTCTTCGTCTGGTGGGTGCTGAACCGTTCCACGATCGGTTTCGAGTTCCGCGCCGTTGGGGCCAACCCCAAGGCCGCCCTGACCGCCGGCATCAACGTTCCGCGGGCCACCATCCTCGTGATGGCCATCGCGGGCGCCCTCGCCGGCATGTCCGGCGTCGCCCAGGTGGCCGGGACCGAAAAGGTCCTGACCGACGGCGTTGCGGCCACCTACGGCTTTGACGCCATCACGGTGGCCCTGCTGGGACGTTCGACGCCGTGGGGCACCTTCGCCGCCGGCCTGCTGTTCGGCGCCTTCCGCGCCGGCGCCGTCCAGATGCAGATCCAGACCGGAACGCCGATCGATATTGTCCTGGTGGTCCAGTCCCTGATCGTGCTCTTCATCGCSGCSCCGCCGCTGRTSCGSGCGRTSTTCGGMMTGAACCCGCGCAAGAAGAAGGCCGCCAAGGCCGCCACGTCCAAAAAGGCAGCAACCACCGGAGCAGCAGCATGAGCACAACAGCAACTTCGCCCCAGCCGGGGAAGCCGCAACCCGAACCGCGCGCAGCCGGAGCGGCGTCGCCCAAGCAGCACACCACCGCCGTGACCGCCAAGCCGGTGACCTGGAAGCTCCCGGCCACCCTGGTGGTGCTCGCCGTCGTCGCGTTCATCTTCTTTGGCCTGATGGGCCCGCACCAGACCGCCAAGTTCGGGATCTCCACCGGCAGCGACTTCTTCCAGCTCCCGGCCCTCGAAGTCCCCGCGTTCCTCGGCGGCATCGTCCTGTCGGTGCTGATGCTGGCGCTGGCCGGGTACGCCGTGTTCCTCAAAACCCGCGACACCAAGGTCCCGGGCTGGGTCACGGTCGCCTTCATCGTGCTGTTCGTCGCCGCCTTCCTCATCTGGGTGGTCGGCGGCGCCCGCACCACCAACATCTCCCTCGCCGGCCTGATCGCCGGATCGGTGACCCTGGCGGTCCCGCTGGTGTTCGGTTCGCTGTCCGGCGTGCTCTGCGAGCGTGTCGGCGTCGTCAACATCGCCATCGAGGGCCAGCTCCTCGGCGGCGCGTTCACGGCCGCCATCATCGCCACCCTGACGCACAACGCCTTCCTGGGCCTGCTCGCGGCGGCCGTCGCCGGCGCGCTGGTGTCCATGGTCCTGGCCCTGTTCAGCATCAAATACGTCGTCAACCAGATCATCGTCGGCGTTGTGCTCAACGTCCTCGTCTCCGGCGTCACCGGCTTCCTGTTCAGCACCGTCATGCAGGCGGACAAGGACAAGTTCAACTCGCCGGCCCACCTGGACCCCATCACCATCCCGGTCCTCGGCGACATCCCGCTGATCGGGCCCATCCTGTTCAAGCAGTCCCTGATCGGCTACCTCATGTACATCGCCGTGATCGTTGTCTGGGTGGGCCTGTTCAAGACCAAGTGGGGCCTGCGCGTCCGCGCCGTGGGCGAGCACCCGCAGGCCGCCGACACCATGGGCATCAAGGTCAATGCCACCCGCTTCTGGAACGTCACCCTGGGCGGCGCCATCGCAGGCATCGGCGGTTCCTTCTTCACCCTGGTCGCGATCGACAGCTTCACCAAGGAGATCTCCGGCGGCCGCGGCTTCATCGCCCTGGCTGCGCTGATYTTCGGCCGCTGGAACCCGATCGGTGCGTTCTTCGCCGCCCTGCTGTTCGGCTTCGCCGACAACCTGCAGAGCATCGTGACGATCATCGGCACCCCGGTACCCAGCCAGTTCATGGCCATGCTCCCGTACCTGGTGACGGTCCTCGCCGTCGCCGGCCTGGTCGGTCGCTCCCGGCCGCCGGCAGCCAGCGGCATCCCGTACGTCAAGGGCTGACCATGACGGACACCATGCCTGCCGCCGCCGTGGACTGGGCTGCCCTCGAGGCCGCCGCSGTCGCGGCSATGAAGAASGCCTACGCGCCSTATTCGAAGTTCGCGGTGGGGGCTGCTGCCCTCACCGCGGACGGCCGGATCGTCAGCGGCTGCAACGTCGAAAACGCCAGCTACGGGCTCACCCTCTGCGCCGAGTGCGCACTGGTGGGCAACCTGCACATGACCGGAGGCGGCCTACTCCGCGCCTTCTACTGTGTTGACGCGGACGGCAACGTGCTGATGCCGTGCGGGCGCTGCCGGCAGCTGCTCTACGAATTCCGGGCCCCCGACATGCAGCTCATGACCACGCAGGGCATCAAGACGATGGACCAGGTGCTCCCCGATGCATTTGGCCCCCAAAACCTGGAGGAAACCCGGTGACACAGACCACCAGCAACACATCCGGCGGCAACGCTGAAGCGTTCGACGCCGTCGACATCATCCGCGTCAAGCGGGACAAGGGCGTGCTCAGCCCGGCCCAGATCGACTGGACTATCGACGCCTACACCCGCGGCGCCATCGCCGACGAGCAGATGGCGGCCCTGAACATGGCCATCCTGCTCAACGGCATGGACCGTGCCGAGATTTCCCGCTGGACCGCGGCCATGATCGCCTCCGGCGAGCGGATGGACTTCTCCAGCCTGCGCCGGCCCGACGGCGGCATGAAGGCGACCTMGGACAAGCACTCCACGGGCGGCGTGGGGGACAAGATCACCCTGCCGCTGGCGCCCCTCGTGGCCGTCTTCGGGGTCGCCGTGCCGCAGCTGTCCGGCCGCGGCCTCGGCCACACCGGCGGGACCCTGGACAAGCTCGAGGCCATCCCGGGCTGGCGCGCGGCGCTCAGCAACGAGGAAATGCTCGCCCAGCTCCAGGACGTCGGCGCGGTCATTTGCGCCGCCGGCGCCGGACTCGCCCCGGCCGACAAGAAGCTTTACGCCCTGCGCGATGTCACCGGCACGGTCGAGGCCATCCCGCTGATCGCCTCCTCGATCATGAGCAAGAAGATCGCCGAAGGCACCGGATCCCTGGTCCTGGACGTCAAGGTGGGCAGCGGGGCGTTTATGAAGGACGAGGCCCGGGCCCGGGAACTCGCCGAGACCATGGTGGCCCTGGGCAAGGACGCCGGCGTCAACACCGTGGCGCTGCTGACCAACATGAACACCCCGCTGGGCCTCACCGCCGGTAACGCCATTGAGGTCGAGGAATCCGTCGAGGTCCTGGCCGGCGGCGGCCCGGAAGACGTCGTCGAACTCACCGTCCGGCTGGCCGAGGAGATGCTCGCCTGCGCCGGAGTGCACGACGCCGATCCGCGCGCCGCGCTCAAGGACGGCCGGGCCATGGACGTCTGGAACCGGATGATCGAGGCCCAGGGCGGCGACCCGCGGGCCACCCTGCCGGTCGCGAAGGAGTCCGAAACCATCTACGCGCAGGCGGACGGTGTCCTGGTGGAACTCGACGCGATGGCCGTGGGCGTCGCAGCGTGGCGCCTCGGTGCCGGGCGCGCCCGCAAGGAGGACCAGGTCCAGGCCGGCGCCGGTGTGCGGATGCACGCCAAGCCCGGCGCCACGGTCCGCGCCGGCGAGCCGCTGATGACCCTTCTGACGGACACGCCGGAGAAGTTCGACCGTGCCAAGGAGGCGCTCGAGCACGCCGCCGTGATCGCCCCCGAGGGCTCCCGCCCCGCGCAGCAGCTCATTATCGACCGGATCGCCTAACCCCCCGGGCGACCCCAGCCCCGCCCCACCCGTTGCCCTATCACTTTTGGCTGCTCTCACCCCGGTTTAGCCGCCAAAAGTGATAGGGCAACGGGCGCCGGGGCGGGCAGTACACTGGCACCACAGTATTCCGGGAGAAACCGGGCACCGCCGTGCGTTAGGAAACCGTGCAGGCAATTAACGACTTCATCCTGGCAGCCGCAGGCCAACCCTGGGTCCTCGTCCTCGTCTTCGCCTGTTGTGTGATCGACGGGTTCTTCCCGCCCGTGCCTAGCGAGTCCGTGGTGGTCGGACTGGCCGCGGTGGCCGCCTCCGCCGAGGTGCCCAACCCGCTCCTGCTGGCCGTGATCGCAGCCGCCGGCGCGTTCACCGGCGACAACATCGCCTACCTGATCGGCCGGGCAACCGGCACCGGACGCTGGGCCTGGATGCGAGCGTACCGGGCGCAACGGGCCTTCCTGTGGGCCGGCGGTGAACTCCGCAAACGTCCCGCCTCCCTGATCATGGTGGCCCGGTTTGTCCCCATCGGCCGGGTGGCGGTCAACCTCACCGCCGGCGCCACCAGTTTCGCGCACTCCCGCTTTGTCGGCCTCACCATACTGTCCGCGATGCTGTGGTCCGGGTACTCCGTGGCGGTCGGGCTGTTCTTCGGGCAGTGGTTCGAAGACAACCACCTCCTCGGCGCCACCATCGCGATCATCTGCGCCATTCTGTTGGGCATCGCCGTCGACCTCGGCCTCAGCCGGCTCCGCGGCCGGGTGCCGGACGGACGCCAGCCGGACGGACGCCAGCCGGACGGGCAACGGACGGCCCCGCCCGCCGACGGCTGACAGCGGCCCCGTGGCCCGCGTCATGGCCGGATTTTTCGGTCCCGCCGCGTAGCGCCCGGCGCCCGGCACGTGGGACACTTAGGTGCGATTCACGTCACGTCGGTGCCGTAAACCAGCATTACCGATCCCCTTCCGTCCCGGGTACATTCCCACCCTTCAGTTTTCGAGGAGCGCAGCCCGCGTGGAGTTCATTAATGAGGCCGTGCTCCATGCAGCCGGCCAGTGGTGGATCTACCCCCTCCTGCTGGTGTTCTTCTTCGTCGACGGCTTCGCCATGGTGGTGCCCAGCGAAACCCTGATTGTGGCCCTCGCCGCGTACTCCCGGCACAGTGGACAGCCCAACCTCTGGCTCCTCGGCCTGACGGCACTGATCGGCGCCGTCGCCGGGGACAACATGGCCTACCTGCTGGGCCGCAAGATCGGCATCGAACGCTTCCGCTGGATGCGGAAACCCAAAGTCCAGCGCGTCTTCGCCTGGGCCCGGTACGAGCTGGAAAAACGCGGCGCGGTCCTGATTTTCACCGCCCGCTACATCCCCTGGGGCCGCGTCGCGGTCAACTACGTGGCCGGTACCACGGGGTTCCCGCACCGCCGCTTCTTCTTCCTGGACGCCGTCGCGTGCCTCACCTGGGTGATCTACTCGATCGGGATCGGCATCCTCGCCAGTTCCTTCCCGTGGCTGCACCACAACCCGCTCCTCAGCGCCGGGATCGCCGTCGTCTTCGCCATTGTCCTGGGCATCGCCGTTGACCACGCGCTGCGCTGGTGGCACAAACGGCTGGGCCGGCACGACGAGCCGACAGACGGTGCCGCCGCCGGCACTGCACCGGACCATGCCGCAACCGACGGCGCCGCGGACGCTGCCGGGTCCGAGCCGGTGCTGACTGCCCGGTCAGCGGAGAACGACGCCTCCCGCAAGTAGCGCCCGGCGCCGTCCGACCCTAAGGTTGGAACGTGACTGAGACTATTCTTGACGCTGCCCCTGACCTCGAATTCGACCTGAAGGGCCTTCCCAAGGTTTCCCTTCACGACCACCTGGACGGCGGACTCCGTCCGGCCACCATTATTGAACTTGCCGAGGCCGTCGGCCACACCCTGCCTTCCACGGACCCCGTCGCACTGGGGGAGTGGTTCCGCGAATCCGCAGACTCCGGCTCGCTGGTCCGCTACCTCGAAACGTTCGACCACACCATCGCCGTGATGCAGACCAAGGAAGGCCTGTTCCGCGTAGCCAAGGAGTTCGTTGAGGACCTGGCGGACGACGGCGTGGTGTACGGCGAGGTGCGCTGGGCACCGGAACAGCACCTGCAGCAGGGCCTGTCCCTGGACGACGTCGTCGAAGCGGTCCAGGCCGGACTCGATGCCGGCGTCGACGCCGTCGCGGAGACCGGACGCGAGATCCAGGTCGGCCAGCTGATCACGGCCATGCGCCATGCCGACCGTGGCCAGGAAATCGCCGAGCTGGCCGTCCGGCACCGCTACAAGGGTGCCGTCGGCTTCGACATTGCCGGGGCCGAGGACGGCTTCCTGCCCTCCCGCTTCAAGGACGCCTTCACCTACCTGGCCGAGCACAACTTCCCTGCCACCATCCACGCCGGCGAGGCCGCCGGGCTGGACAGCATCCAGTCCGCCCTGGTGGACGGCCGCGCCCTTCGCCTGGGCCACGGCGTCCGGATCGCTGAAGACGTGTCCGTCGAGTTCGAAGAGGCCGAGGACGCCGACCCGGACAGTGACGAAGTCGATGACAACATCGGCCTCGTAACCCTGGGCGAGCTGGCCAGCTGGGTCCGGGACCGCGGCATCGCCCTCGAAATCTGCCCGTCGTCGAACCTGCAGACCGGTGCGATCGCCGGCTTCGGYGAAGGCATCGARARCCACCCGKTGGACATGCTCTACCAGYTGGGCTTCAACGTCACCATCAACACYGATAACCGGCTSATGAGCGGYGTCACSCTSACCGACGAGTTCGAGCTCCTGGTGGAGACCTTCGACTACGACCTCGATGACCTGCTCGAGCTCACGTTGAACGCAGCCGAGGCCGCGTTCCTGCCGCTGGAGGAGAAGGAAGCCCTGGTCGAATACATCAACGAGGCCTACGCCGACCTTGGCTAAGGACTCCAACCCCGTGGACGCGCCGCTCGGCGACCTGGTGCGAACCATCGCCGAGCTGCGCGTCCACTGCCCCTGGATGGGCGCCCTGACCCACGCCTCCCTCGTGGAATACCTCCTCGAGGAAGCCCATGAGGTAGCCGAAACCATCGAGGCCGACGGCGGCGACGCCGAACTTCAGGCGGAACTCGGCGACGTCCTATTGCAAGTGGTGCTGCACGCCCGGCTCGCCGAGGAACGCGGCGCGTTCACGTTCGACGACGTCGCCCGCGGCCTGCGCGCGAAGATGATCCGCCGCAATCCGCACGTCTTCCGCCCGGACGGGACCCTGCAGGAGACCTTTCCCGCCCCAGTGCAGGACATCGTCCAGACCTGGGACGCGGTCAAGAGGGCCGAAAAGCCGGACCGCGGCCACGTCTTCGACGGCGTCCCGGCCGCCCTGCCGGCCCTGGCCCGGACCCAGAAGCTGCTGGACCGCGCCGAACGCGCCACGGCCGCAACGCGGCCACCAGCCCCCGCGCCGCCCGCCGCCGTCGCGCCCGCCACCGAACAGGAACTCGGTGAGGTGCTGTTCGGCATCGTCGCGGCGGCCCGGGCCAACGGACTGGACGCGGAACGGGCGCTCCGGGCAGCCAACCGGGCGTTCCAGGAGGCCCAGGAGGGCCCGCACGACGGCGATGCCCGCGGCGCGGCACCATCAGCACCGCGTCCGGGGACTGGATAGCTTTCCGTAACTTATCCCACTCTCGACTAGGCTAAGGGCGACGAGGACGTCGGTTTTCAGCTTGATCCACCGCTAGTTTCCCAGCAGTCAGATTCCCAGCAGATCGCTTCACCCAAAGGAGCATATTCATGGCGCTTATCGATGCCATCCACGCCCGCGAGATCCTYGATTCCCGCGGCAACCCGACMGTAGAAGTTGAAGTYCTGCTYTCCGAYGGCCARATCGGCCGCGCRGCAGTTCCGTCCGGTGCCTCCACCGGCGAACACGAGGCCGTGGAACTCCGCGACGGCGACAAGGGCCGTTACCTCGGCAAGGGCGTGCAGAAGGCCGTTGACGCGGTCATCGACCAGATCGCCCCGGCCCTGATCGGCTTCGACGCCACCGACCAGCGCAGCATCGACCAGGCCATGATCGACCTGGACGGCACCGCCAACAAGAGCAAGCTGGGCGCCAACGCCATCCTCGGTGTGTCCCTGGCCGTCGCCAACGCCGCGGCCGCCTCCGCCGACCTGCCGCTCTACAAGTACCTGGGCGGACCGAACGCCCACGTCCTGCCCGTGCCGCTGATGAACATCCTTAACGGMGGCTCCCACGCGGACTCCGACGTCGACATCCAGGAATTCATGGTGGTTCCGCTCGGCGCCGAGACCTTCTCCGAAGGCCTGCGCTGGGGCGTTGAGGTCTACCACGCACTCAAGGCTGTGCTGCAGTCCAAGGGCCTGGCCACCGGCCTCGGCGACGAGGGCGGCTTCGCGCCGAACCTGCCGTCCAACCGCGCCGCCCTGGACCTGATCCAGGAAGCCATCAAGAACGCCGGTTACACCCCGGGCAAGGACATCGCCCTGGCTCTCGACGTCGCCTCCTCCGAGTTCTTCAAGGACGGCGGCTACCAGTTCGAAGGCAGGACCCTCAGCTCCGCCGACATGAGCGCCTACTACGCCGAACTGGTCGCCGACTACCCGCTGGTCTCCATCGAGGACCCGCTGGACGAGAACGACTGGGAAGGCTGGAAGGCCCTCACCGATTCGATCGGCGACAAGGTGCAGATCGTGGGCGATGACCTCTTCGTCACCAACCCGGAGCGCCTGCAGACCGGCATCGACTCGAGCACCGCCAACTCGCTGCTGGTCAAGGTCAACCAGATCGGTTCCCTGACCGAGACGCTCGACGCCGTGTCCCTCGCCCAGCGCGCCGGGTACACGACCATCACCTCGCACCGCTCCGGCGAAACCGAGGACACCACCATTGCTGACATCGCCGTTGCCACCAACGCGGGCCAGATCAAGACCGGTGCCCCGGCCCGCTCCGAGCGCGTCGCCAAGTACAACCAGCTGCTGCGCATCGAAGAGGAACTCGACGACGCCGCACGCTACGCGGGCCGCAGCGCCTTCCCGCGTTTCAAGGGCTAGTACCCGCGAAAACCGGTAACCGGTGGCTATGGTTGAAAGACCATGGCCACCGGTTCTGTTTTTGGCCTGCGTTGAAGGAGTGACATGGCAACCCGCCGTCCCAAAGTTCCCCGGGCCGCTGCTGCGGCCCCGAAGTCTACGGCCACCAGCCGGGGGGCCGCCGACGGCGCCGACGTCATCCGTGCCGATTTCGGCGGCTCGCGGCACGGCAGCGAATCCGCCGGCCGCGCGCCCGGCCACCACACCGCAACCCCTCCTCCCGCCGCACCGCCGTCGGCACCCGCGAGTGCCGGCACCCGGGGCGCGGCAGGGGCCGCCGCAACTCCGGGGGCAGGCCACCCGAAAACCGGGTCCGCCAAAGCCGCAGCCAAACCTGCTGCCGCAAAATTCGGCCAGTCCGTCCCAACGGACGGCGCGGACCCCGTACCGGCCAAGGCCTTCTCCGGGCGCCTGCTCGCCCTGGGTGTTGTCATGATTGCCATCACCATCATGCTGGCTCCCACAGTGCGGATCTTCCTCGAAAAACGCGCCGAAATCGCCGCGCTGCAGGCGGACATCTCGGCGGAGGAGAACAAGCAGGCGGACCTCAAACGGCAGGTCTCCCGCTGGCAGGACCCCAACTACGTGAAGCAGCAGGCCCGCGACCGCATTAACATGGTTATGCCCGGTGAAACCGGCTACTGGGTTTACGGCAGCGATTTACCCGTCACGACGTCCGGTTCGGGCGCCGCGGCAGGATCAGCCGGCGACCCCGCCAATCTGCCCTGGGTGGATTCCCTCTGGGACTCCATCAGGCGGTCGGCCACAGACTAGGGCGGCGCCCGCCGCCGGATCACCACAGCCAGGTGATTCCAACAGGGCAGGAAGGTGCCGCACCAGTGGACGAGAACCGAGTGGACGATTCCCGGCAAGGGAACGCCGCCCCAACGCCCCCCGATCACGCGACCCCGGCGCCGGACGATGCCCGCCGGCCCTCGGCACGGGACCTTGATGTCCTGAGCCGGCAGCTCGGACGCCCGGTGCGCGACGTCGTGGAGATCCCGGCCCGCTGTGTGTGCGGCAACCCCCTCGTCGCGGCCACCTCGCCGCGGCTGAGCAACGGGACGCCTTTCCCCACCACGTTCTACCTGACCCAYCCGGTCATCACCTCGGCCGTATCCCGGCTGGAAGCTGCAGGGCTGATGAACGAGATGAACGACCGGCTCGGAGCCGACGGGTCGCTGGCAGCGGACTACCGGGCCGCCCACGAGGCCTACCTCGAGGCCCGCGCCGGCATCGGCGCACGGTCCGGCATCGGCGCCGTCCCGGAGATCGACGGGATCTCCGCCGGCGGTATGCCCACCCGGGTCAAATGCCTGCACGTGCTGGTGGGCCACTCGCTCGCGGCCGGCCCCGGCGTCAACCCTCTCGGCGACGAGGCCCTCGAGGGCATCAGCGAATGGTGGACCCGTGACCGCTGCTACTGCGACGGCGCGTGGGACACCGGCGGTGAAGCCCCGYCACAGGACCTGAGCCGGCACGGGCCGCAGGGCCTCCCGGAGATCGTGGGCCGGCCCGCCCCGGTCCGCAAATCCCGCACCGCTGACGGCACCGCGGACGACGCCGGAGCCGGGCAGTGAGCCGGGTCGCCGCGATCGATTGCGGCACCAACTCCATCCGCCTGCTCATCGCCGATGTGGCGGCAGACGGCGCGATGCCCAGGCTCGCCGACGTCGTGCGGGAAATGCGTGTGGTGCGGCTGGGCCAGGGCGTCGACGCCACCGGCGAATTCGCCCAGGACGCGCTGGACCGGACCCTCGAGGCCACCCGCGACTACGCCGAGCTGATCCGGCACCATGGTGCCGGGAAGGTGCGTTTTGTGGCGACCTCCGCCACCAGGGATGCCAGGAACCGCCAGGTCTTCATCGACGGCGTCCGTGACCTGCTCGGCGTCGAGCCTGAAGTGATCACCGGCGACGAGGAAGCCGCGCTGTCCTTTGCCGGCGCCAGCAGTGTGCTGCCCTCGCGGGGCAAGGACCCGGTCCTGGTGGTAGACCTCGGCGGCGGCAGCACCGAGTTCGTCCTCGGCGACGCCGACGGCGTCATCGCCGCCCGGTCCGTCGACGTCGGCTGCGTCAGGATGACCGAACGGCACCTCCAGGACGACCCGCCGACTGCGGAGCAGATAGCCGCAGCCGAGGCCGACGTCGACGCCGCCATCAGCCAGGCAGCCCTCACGGTGCCGTTGGAGCGTGCCACGGCCGTGATCGGCGTCGCCGGCTCTGTCACGACCATCACTGCGCACGCGCTGAAGCTGCCGGAATACTCGCCGGCCGCCATCCACGGCACCGAACTGGACCTGGACACCGTCCGCCAAGCGTGCACCTCGCTGCTCGAAATRTCCCGCGAGGACCGGGCCGCCCTGCCGTACATGCACCCCGGCCGGGTGGACGTCATCGGCGCCGGCGGACTGGTCTGGCGGCGGATCCTGGACCGGATGGCGGATGCCACCGGCCAGCGGATCACCACAGCGGTGACCAGCGAACACGATATTCTGGACGGAATCGCCCTGAGCATCAGCTAGCACCGTGCCGGCCCGGCAACGCCACCATGTCGGATGCACCAGCTGGTGCCGTGCCGCCCCGCGGCCCCGCCGACTGCCATGCGCGGAACCCCGCCCGCAGCCAACCCGCCGATTGGACCCGAATGACCAGAGCAACAGCCCGGCGCCGCCGGACCGCCTCCGCATTGCTGGCCCTCGCCCTCGCCGGCGGGAGCGCCGCGGGCGCTCTCTCGGCGGCACCGGCGGCCCAGGCCGACTCCACCCGGGACAAGGAATACTGGCTGGCCGAGTCCGGAATCAAAAAGGCCTGGGAAGTGTCCAAGGGGGCGAACGTCAAGGTCGCCGTCATAGACAGCGGCGTGGACGGCAACCACCCCGACCTCAAGGGCGTCCTGACCGGCGGCACGGACGTGTCCGGGGCCGGCGCCGCGGACGGACGCAAGAGCATCGGGGCCAAACCCGAGCACGGAACCCTGGTGGCGACCATGCTGGCCGGCCGCGGCCACCAGCCGGCCAAGTCCACCGCGAAGCCCTCTGCGAAGCCGGGGGTCGGCCCCGACGGGATTGTCGGGGTTGCCCCGGAGGCCCAGATCCTCTCCGTGTCCACCTGGCTCGGCTCGGAGAACCCGGGCGGGAAGAGCGACCAGGACCAGATTCCTGAGGCGGTCCGCTGGGCGGTGGACAACGGCGCCCGCGTCATCAATATTTCCCTCGGCAGCACCTCCCCGGAGTGGCCGCAAAGCTGGGACGCGGCGTTCCTCTACGCCGAACAGAAAGACGTCGTCATCGTGGCCGCGGCCGGCAACCGGGTGGGCGGCAACATCCAGGTGGGCGCACCCGCCACCATCCCCGGCGTCCTGACCGTGGCCGGCCTTGACCGCAAGGGCGTGGCCAGCGTCGACTCCTCCTCCCAGGGCATCAGCATCGGCGTCGCCGCGCCGGCCGAAACCCTGGTGGGCGGCCTCCCCGGCGGCGGCTACGCCGAATGGGCGGGCACCTCCGGCGCTACCCCCATCGTGGCCGGCGTCGCCGCCCTGATCCGTTCCAAATGGCCGGAGATGTCCGCCAGCCAGGTCATCAACCGGATCGTCACCACGGCGAAGGACGCCGGGGCGCCGGGCAAGGACCCGCTGTACGGCTTCGGTGTGCTGAACGCGGAGGCGGCGTTGAAGGCCGACGTCGCGGAAACCACCGTGAACCCGCTGGGGTCGATCTCGGACTGGATCCGGGTGCACCGGCGGGGCAACCCGGTGCACAGCGCGCCCGCCCCCGCGCCCACACCCTCCAGCGCCGCGCCGACCCTGCCCGACGCGACCGTCCCCGCCGCGGAGGCACCCTCACCGGCCGACAGCGCCGTCCCGGCCATGGTGGTGCTTGGCTTCGGCGGGCTCATTGCCTGCATCATCGCGGCGGCCGCCATCCAGCTGCGGCGCGCGGTCCGCGGCTCCACGGCCGTGACGGGTGCAGGGGAGGGGCTCGAACCAGGCGCCGGGCCGGAGCCCGAACCGGAGCCCGAACCGGAGCCCGGACCCGAGGCGGGTCCGCCGGCCGGTCCGGATACAGGCCACGCAGCCGGGCCCGATGACGCACCGGCAACCCCGGATTCCGCGGAGCGTAGCACTCCGAGTAGTTAGTGAAGTTTTTCACAAACTACGGTATCCTTGTGGCATGGCATCCACCCTTCAGCTCCAGGACCGTCCCAGGGTACTCGTCGTCGGCGGCGGGTACGTCGGCCTGTACGTAGCCCTCAAACTGCAGAAAAAGATCGCGAATGCCGGTGGCATCGTCACCCTCGTTGATCCGCTGCCTTACATGACTTACCAGCCGTTCCTGCCGGAAGTGGCCGGCGGAAACATCGAGGCGCGTCACGCTGTGGTCTCGCACCGCCAGCACCTCAAGCAGACCGAACTGATCCAGGGCCGCGTCACCTCGATCGACCACGTCAACCGCACGGCCGTCGTGGCGCCGTCGGACGGCACCGAAAACTTCGAGATCCCCTACTTCGACRTCGTCCTCGCCGCCGGTGCGATCACCCGCACCTTCCCGATCAAGGGCCTGGCGGACAAGGGCATCGGCCTGAAGACCATCGAGGAAGCTGTCGCCCTGCGCAACAGCGTCCTGGAGCGCATCGAGACCGGCTCGCTGATGACCGATCCGGCCGAACGCGCCCGCGCCCTGACGTTCGTCGTCGTCGGCGGCGGCTTCGCCGGCATCGAGTGCATCACCGAAATGGAAGACCTCGCCCGCGCCGCGGTCAAGAACAACCCGCGCGTCAAGCAGGAGGAAGTCCGCTTCGTCCTGGTCGAGGCCATGGGCCGCATTATGCCCGAGGTCACGGCCAAGCAGGCCGAGTGGGTCGTCGAGCACCTGCGCAGCCGCGGCATCGAGGTTCTGCTCAACACCTCGCTGGACAACGCCGAGGGCTCGCTGAAGCTCATCAACCTGCCGGACAAGACCCCGGCCCAGGAATTCGAATCGGACACCCTGGTCTGGACTGCCGGTGTGCAGGCCAACCCCATGGTCCGTTCCACCGATTTCCCGCTGGAGCCCCGCGGCCGCGTCCGCGTCCTCCCGGACCTCCGCATCTCCGGCGACGAGGGCATCGTGGAGAACGCCTGGGCTGCCGGCGACATCGCGGCTGTCCCGGACCTCACGGGCAGCGGCCTGCCGGACGGCACCTGCGTCCCGAACGCCCAGCACGCGCTGCGCCAGGCCAAGCGCCTTGCCAAGAACCTGTGGGCCTCCCGCTGGGACAAGGAGCTCAAGGACTACAAGCACAAGAACCTGGGCGCCGTCGCCGGCTTCGGCGAATGGAAGGGCGTTGCCAACATCAACATCATCGGCCGCATCGGCCTTAAGGGCCCGCTGGCCTGGCTCGCGCACCGCGGCTACCACGGCCTGGCGATGCCCACGGTCGAGCGCAAGATCCGCGTCATCTCCGGTTGGTTCTGGGCTCTCTTCCTGGGCCGCGACACCACCCAGCTGATGGACCTCGACAACCCGCGCGGCGCCTTCGTGGCCGCAGCGACGCCGGCCCCCAAGCCTGCCGCTGCCCCCGCCGCACCGGCGGCCGACAAGCCGGCCGAGGCACCTGCCAAGGAAACTGTCGTGGCTGACTCCAAGTAGTCCGTAGCAGTCCGACGACGGCGGCCGTTCCCTTCCGGGGGAGCGGCCGCCGTCGTCGTTGGAGGCCGTCCGCGTGAAGACCGGATTGGCCGCCGGGCGGCCCGCCCCGCCTAGACTGGCCCCATGACTCCCGCTGAGAAGGACCTCAACACCCTGCTGGCGACCATGCGGCCGGTGATCCGTGAGGGCGAGTACGTCTACGCGCTCTGGCCGCACGGCAAACCCCTGGCCGGCCACGTGGCCGCGGCTGTCCGCGAGGCCGAGGGCCTGACGGTGGTGCTTCCGCGGGCCGATGCCGACGCCCTGGGCCTGGACTACGACTTCGTTGCCGCCTGGAYAACCCTCCAGGTGCATTCCGCGCTGGAGGCGATTGGCCTGACGGCGGCTGTGAGCACTGCCCTGACGGAGGCCAAAATCAGCTGCAACGTGCTGGCCGGGTTCCACCACGACCACCTGCTGGTTCCCGTGCCGGACGCCCAGCGCGCCCTCGAAGTCCTGCATGAGCTCTCCGCCGAGGGCCGCGCCGCAAACAGCGGGCAGACGCCCCCTGCCCCCACCCTGGTGCTGCGGGGCGAAGTGCCCGCAGACCGCCCCGCGCTGCTGGATCTCGCTGCGGCGGCCTTCGCCATCTCGCCGGCCACCGGGCTGGCAGTGGAGGGGGAGCCGGAGGAAGTGGACCTGCTGCGGCGGCTGTTCGAGTGCGGGGAATACCTGCCGGAGTTCAGCATTGTGGCCGAACTCGACGGCGAGATCGTAGGGCACGTCATCAGCACCCGGGGCCGGGCGGGGGATCTGGACCTGCTGGGCCTCGGGCCGATCGGCGTCACCCCGCGGCTCCAGCGGCACGGAATCGGCTCGGCGCTGATGAAGGAGACCATTGACCGGGCCAACGCGGCGGGGGAGCGGGGCATCGYGCTGCTGGGCAGCCCTGAGTACTACGCCCGCTTCGGCTTCGTCCCTTCCACGTCCCTGGGGGTGCAGGCACCGGACCCGGCGTGGGGCGAACTCTTCCAGCTGCTGCCGCTGGCCCTCTGGCAGGGCGGCGCCGACGGAACGTTCCAGTACGCGGCGCCGTTCGACGTGCCGGCCGCCGCGTCGTAGGAACGCGCCGGCGGGATACCATTGACCGGGCGCCCCAGTAGCCCAATTGGCAGAGGCAGCGGACTTAAAATCCGCGTGTTGTGGGTTCGAGTCCCACCTGGGGCACACATGGGCGGGCTGATTCCGCCGCTTTCGAGGTGCCTGATTTCCTCTATGCAACGAGTGTTATAAGGATGTGACCCTAGTCACTTATGTTCAGGCCGAATTTGCATTAGCTTGAATCTAAATCAGGAACACCTGATCTTTCGCATCAAAGGCCGTTCGCACCTTTAGATCGAGGAGATTTCTCTATGACTTCACTCCCCCAGGTGGCGCCGCGCATTGCTAAGCTCACAGCGCTTAGCATCGGCGTCGCCCTTCTGGCTACGGCTTGTGGCGGTTCGTCCACGCCGTCGTCCAGCGGTTCGTCCTCCGCGCAGGCCGCCGGCATCGCATGCCCGGCCCCGAGCGCAACCGGCGGAGCCACCAGCTCGGCCGCCGCGGCAGGTTCCGTACCCGCGTCCACGACCACCACGGACACCCCGCTGAAGATCGGCTCGCTGCTGCCGACCACGGGCTCCCTGGCCTTCCTCGGCCCGCCCGAAATTGCCGGTGTGAACCTTGGCATCAAGGAAGTTAACGACGCCGGTGGCGTGCTCGGCAAGCCGGTCCAGGTTATCCACCGCGACTCCGGCGATACCAAGACCGACATTGCGACCCAGTCCACCACCGCGCTGCTCGGCCAGGGCGTAAGCGCCATCGTCGGTGCCGCCTCCTCGGGTGTCTCCAAGACCGTGATCAACCAGATCACGGGCGCCGGCGTTGTCCAGTTCTCCCCGGCCAACACCTCGCCCGACTTCACCACCTGGGACGACAAGGGCCTCTACTGGCGCACCGCTCCCTCGGATGTCCTGCAGGGCAAGGTGCTGGGCAACTACATGGCGACCTGTGGCGCCCAGACCGTTGGCATGATCGTACTGAACGACGCTTACGGAACCGGCCTGGCCAAGAACGTGAAGTCCGCAGTGGAGTCCGCCGGCGGCAAGGTTGTCGCGGAAGAGCTGTTCAACGAGGGTGACTCGCAGTTCTCCAGCCAGGTGGACAAGGTCCTCGCGGCCAAGCCCGATGCCATCGCCCTGATCACCTTCGACCAGGCCAAGAGCATCGTCCCGCTGATGACGGGCAAGGGCGTCAAGCCCACCCAGATCTTCATGGTGGACGGCAACATGTCCGACTACAGCAAGGACTTCAAGGCAGGCACCCTGAAGGGCGCCCAGGGCACCATCCCGGGCACCTTCGCCAAGGATGACTTCAAGAAGAAGCTGCTCGCCATCGATCCCGCGCTCAAGGATTACAGCTACGCAGGCGAGTCCTACGACGCCGTGAACCTGATCGCACTCGCGGCTGAGGAAGCCAAGAGCACCAAGGGCGTAGACATCGCCAAGCACCTCAAGGATGTCTCCGAGGGCGGCGAGAAGTGCAACAGCTTCCCGACCTGCGTCACCCTGCTCCGCAACGGCAAGGACATCGACTACGACGGCCAGTCCGGCCCCGTAACGTTCTCCGACGCCGGTGACCCGACGGAGGCCTACATCGGCATCTACGAGTACCAGGATGACAACAGCTACAGGCCCGTCAAGGAAGAATTCGGCAAGCTCTAAGCCGCGCCTCTGACTGACACACAAGAAACCCCCGCCCATCTGGGCGGGGGTTTCCTGCGTCTCCGGGGCTGGGTGTTGGCGCGCGCCTCTCGCGGCGGAGAGACCAACGGGGCGGCGCGGGGCATCCGGTGTGGTTCCGGACGGGGGCAGCTCGGACCCGCGGCACCAGCGCCCGAATCCGGTGGGAATACCTCTGGCGGGTGCAAATGACGCTGGCGACGGGGGCAGGTGCCTGCGAAAGCGCCGTTGTTGCGTTGGTCCCACGGCGGCAGGGTTCCCTGCCCGAGCTTGCGAGGGGAGGGGCCGCCGGGGAGGCACGAGCGCAGGCGCCGAGCAAGTGCCTGCTTCCGACGCGCCGGGCACGCAGAAGGGCCGCCACCGGCTTGGTGACGGCCCTTCGGAGGGGCTGGCTGGGCCTAGTCGACCGTGTCGGCCAACGTACCCAGGTACAGCTGGATGACCTTGGGATCCTTCATCAGTTCCCGGCCCGTGCCGGTGTACGCGTCCTTGCCCTGGTCCAGGACGTAGCCGCGGTCGCAGATCTGCAGGCAGCGGCGTGCGTTCTGCTCGACCATGATCACCGAGACGCCGGCCCGGTTGATCTCGTGCACCCGCAGGAAGGTCTCATCCTGTTTGACGGGGGAGAGGCCGGCTGAGGGCTCGTCGAGCAGGAGCACCGCCGGGTCCATCATCAGGGCCCGGCCCATGGCGACCATCTGGCGTTCGCCGCCGGAGAGCGAGCCGGCGCGCTGGGCCCGCCGTTTCGCCAGTTCCGGGAACAGCTCCGCAACGAAGTCGAAGCGCTCGGCGAAGTCCTTGGGCCGCTGGAACATCCCCATCTGGAGGTTCTCTTCGATGGTCAGGGCCGCGAACACGTTGTTGGTCTGCGGGACGAAGCCAACGCCCCGGCTGACCAGCTTGTTGGCCTTCAGCCCGGTGATGTCCTGGCCGCGGACCACCACGGAACCGGAGTGGACCTTGACCAGGCCGAACATGGCCTTCAGCAGGGTCGACTTGCCGGCGCCGTTGGGCCCGATGATGCCGATCAGCTCACCCTTGCGGGCCTCGATGCTGCAGCCGTTGAGGATATTGACACCCGGAATGTAGCCGGCCACCAGGTCGGTGACTTTGACGACCGAATCGCCGTCGTAGGCATTCTTCGCGGCGGGGGCCGCGCTGGTGGCGCTCATTCTGTGTCCTTCTCTGTCCGGTGGGGCTGGGCACTTTCCGGATGGGTGCTGTCCGGCTCAATGGCGCTGCGCCGGCCGTGCACCGTACCGTTAGCGGTGTCCGGGGCGGCCGCCTCGGTCGTGAGCACGTCCGAGGAGATGATGCCGGCGTTCTCGGTGCCGACGATGGATTCCTCGTCGGCCTCCAGTTCGGCCGCGAGCTCCTTGATCCCTTCGCTGGCGCCGAGATCGACGTCGTGGTGGGCGCCCAGGTAGGCGTCAATCACGGCCGGGTTCTTCATGACCTCCCCGGGCGGGCCCTCGGCCACGATCTTGCCCTCGGCCATTACCACCACCCAGTCGGCAATGTGGCGGACCATGTGCATGTCGTGCTCGACGAACAAGACGGTCATGCCCTCGGCCTTGAGGTTCTTGATGTGGTCCAGCAGGGACTGGGTCAGCGCCGGGTTGACGCCTGCCATCGGCTCGTCCAGCATGACGAGCTTCGGGCGCACCATCAGCGAACGCGCCATCTCAAGGAGTTTGCGCTGGCCGCCCGAGAGCGAGGCGGCGTAGTCGTCCTTCTTGGCGTCGAGCTTGAACTTCTCAAGCAGCACGTTGGCTTCTTCGGTGATTTTCTTTTCCTGGCCGCCCCAGATTCCCTTGAACAGGGCCTTGGAGAGCTTCTCGCCGGACTGCTGGGACGCGCCCAGGCGCATGTTCTCCATGACCGTGAGCTTGCCCATGACCTTGGTGAGCTGGAACGTACGGACCATGCCCATCCGCGCCACCTTGTAGGAGGAAACACCGGCCAGGCTGTTGCCCTCGAACTGCCATTTGCCCGTGTTCGRTGTATCGAAGCCCGTCAGCAGGTTGAACAGCGTGGTTTTGCCGGCGCCGTTGGGGCCGATCAGGGCCGTGATCTTGTGCCGAGGGATCTCCAGGTACTGGACGTCGACGGCGTTGATGCCGCCGAAGCTCCGGGTGACGTCCTCGGCCACCAGGATCGGATCGCGCTTCTTGCAGCCGGGGGCGGTCTCGCCCACGGCGATTGGACGCGTGTCCGTCATGTAGTCGACAGTTTCGGCGGTGCCGGGAGTCCCGGCACCGGCCTTGGGTTCTTCGCTGTGAGTGCTCATGCGAATGCCAGCTCCTTCTTATTGCCGAACACGCCCTGGGGCCGGAAGATCATCAGCAGCATCAGTGCGATGCCCACCAGGATGTAACGCAGCTGGCCGGCCTGGACCGTGTTCAGCCACGTGACGGCGCCCGATTCGATCAGGCCGTAGAGCACGCCCTGGGTCAGTGAGAGGACCACCCAGAAGATCATGGCGCCGACCACCGGGCCCAGCACCGTGCCGAGGCCGCCAAGCAGCAGGCAGGTGTAGAGGAAGAACGTCAGTTCCGTGCCGTAGTTGGCCGGCTGCACCGCGCCGCGGGGGAGCGTGAAGACCATGCCGGCGAGGGCGCCCAGGACGCCGCCGATGACGAGGGCCTGCATTTTGTAGGAGTAGACGTTCTTGCCGAGCGAGCGGACCGCGTTCTCGTCCTCGCGGATGCCCTTCAGGACGCGGCCCCAGGGGCTGCGCATGAGGAGCCAGACGAGGAGGCAGCACACGATCACCAGGGCCCAACCAACCACGCGGATGAAGAAGTCGCGGTTGTTCATGCCGAAGTAGGACCCCTCGGGGAACGGGTTCATAGCGTAGAAGTCGCCCTCGAAGGCGGCCAGGCCGTTGGCCGAGCCGGTCACCGAGGTGAGCTGGTTGGTGGTGACGATGTAACGGACAATTTCCGCGGCCGCGATCGTCACAATGGCGAGGTAGTCGGCCCGCAGCCGGAGGGTGGGGATGCCGAGCAGCAGGGCAAAGATCGCCGAGCAGACGACGGCGATCAGCAGGCCCACGAAGAACGGCACGTGGAACGTCAGGGTGGAGATGGCGAAGCCGTAGGCTCCCACCGCCATAAAGCCGGCCTGGCCGAAGTTCAGCAGGCCCGAGTAGCCGAAGTGGACGGCCAGACCCAGCGCGGCAAGCGCGTACGCCGCCGTCGTCGGACTGAACAATTCACCGGCAGCGCTGGAAAGAATAAATCCGAAGTCCATGTCTGTCTCCTAACCCACGCGCTCGCGGCGGCCCAGGATGCCCTGAGGCCGGAACAAGAGGACAACGATCATAATGAACAGTGCTCCCACGTACTTAAGGTCGGCGGCGAGGCCGAACACGGTGGTCAGCTCCACAAAGATGCCGACAATGATGGATCCGAACAACGCGCCCCATACTGTGCCGAGGCCGCCGAGCGTGACGCCGGCGAAGATCAGCAGCAGGATCTGCGAGCCCATGTCGAAGGTGACGCCGGGCCGGTAGTACGCCCAAAGGATGCCGCCGAGGGAGGCGAGCATGCCGCCGGTGACCCAGACGATCCGGATGACCCCGTCGACGTCGATGCCCGAGGCTGCAGCCAGCGCGGGGTTGTCGGCCACGGCACGGGTTGCCTTGCCCAGCCGGGTCTTGAGGAGGACGACGCCGAGGGCGGCGATCACCACGACGCTGATGAGCAGGGACCAGAGGTTGTTCGGCGAGATGGAGACCGGCCCGATCTGGATTTCCGCGCTCTGCGCGAAGGGCAGCTGCTGGGTGGCGCCGCCGAAGTAGAACTGGATGACATAGCGGACGGCGAGGGCGAGGCCGATGCTGACAATCATCATCGGGACCAGGCCGGTACCGCGGCGCCGCAGCGGCCGCCACAGCCCGGCGTCCTGGACGTAGCCGAAGAGGCCGCCGCCGAGGAGCGCGAGGATGATCGAGAGCCAGAAGGGCAGGTTCATGGCGTTGAACCCGAAGACCAGCACCGCGCCCAGGGTGACCATCTCGCCGTGGGCGAAGTTGGTCAGGCCGGTGGTGCCGAAGATCAGCGACAGCCCCACCGACGCGAGTGCGAGCAGCAGCCCGAAGCTCAGGCCCGCCACGAGGCGGTTGATCAGGTTCTGGCCGAAGTCCTCGCCCTGAACCACGATGCCCTTGCCGAAGGCGAAGATCACCGACAGGTTGGAGGTCTGGCTAAAGCTGACCTTGCGGGGGTTTTCCTGGCCCTCGGCGAGCTTGATGCCCTGGGGGAGGGTTTTGACGTCCAGTTCGACCTCGTACGTTCCCTGCGTGGGGACGCCGATATTCCAGGAACCGTTGGGACCCGATTTGGTCGTTCCGGTGAAGTCTCCGCTCTTGGCGGTAATGGTGACATTGGCGATCGGGGCGCGGTCATCGCCGCGCAGGAAGCCGCTGATGCTGTTTTGGAACGAGGTGCTCGACGGGGATGGTGTCGGCGAGGGGGTCGCGGCCTGGGAAGCCGGGGCGACGATCAGCAGAAGGGCGGCTACGGCGGCGAAAATGGCCCCCACAGCTTTCAGCATTCTGCCGCGTCGTCTCAGCGACAGGCCTCTCGGATTGCTACTCAAAATGAAAACCTCCACGTGGGGGTGGTCTGGGTTGCGCCGTTGCAACCGCTGCGAACGGTCAGGGGACGAAGGGTGGAGCGGATAGTGCGATGCGGTGGAGCGGTAATGCCTGTGACCTTCGTCACCCTGTTGGGCCAATGTTACAGCCCTGATGGGGTGGGTAATGCCGCTGCGAGCAGGGCGAACGTCGCGATCGGATAACAACCGTGTAGCCGGAGAGTGAACGCGGTTTAGTCAAACTAAAGAAAACTTTTGTTGAGTACGAGGATTCCTAAACATTGACCGGCGGCGGACCCCAACGGGCACCGGAATTCCAGCCGGGGCAGGTCACGGTTGGGTTGCGGCGGCGGCCCCGGGGAACTATCCCGGCCCACCGGGCGTGGGAATTGGTAGCGTGAGTCGTAACGATCACCACCACCGATCATCACTAACCCCCTTTATTTGGAGGACACCAGCAATGGCACTTGGCGGAAACCCGATCTTCAACGGAAAGAATTTCCGTGGAGCCACCCAGGCGCCGCCTGCCCCGCATGCACCGTACGGGCAGGGCTATGGCCAGAACGGTTACGGCCAGGGCCAGTACGGCCAGGTCTACAGCCAGCCGCAGGGCTACGGCCAGACCCAGGCGGGCTATAACCCGGCGCAGCAGGCGATGAGCAACGAGCAGCTGCAGGACATGTACAACCGTCCGGCCGCCGGCCCGGCCGACAGCGGCCGCATGACCTTCGACGACGTCATTATGAAGACCGCAGCCTGCCTCGCGGCCGTCATCGCCGGTGCCGCCGTCACCCTCGTCGTGGCGCCGGGCCTGGCCTCCATGCTGATGATCGTCGGCGCCCTGGGCGGCTTTGTCCTGGCCATGGTCAACACCTTCAAGAAGCAGCCGTCACCGGCGCTGATCCTGGCCTACGCCGCGCTCGAGGGCCTGTTCCTCGGCGGCCTGACCCGGATCCTCGACGGGATGTTCCCGGGCGTGGGCCTGCAGGCGGTCATCGGCACCCTCTCGGTCTTCGCCGTAACCCTGGTCCTGTTCAAGAGCGGCAAGGTCCGGGCCACCCCGAAGGCCATGCGCTTCTTTATGATCGCCATGATCGGGTATGCCGTCTTCGCCCTGATCAACATGGTSATGATGTGGACCGGTGCCGTGCAGASCCCGTTCGGCCTCCGGACGTCGGTCGAGATCTTCGGGATCCCGCTTGGCGTCTTCATCGGCCTGCTGGCGATCGGCCTTGCCGCGTTCTCCCTGATCATGGACTTCACCAGCATTGAAGCCGGCGTCCGCAGCGGCGCCCCGCAGCGCTTCTCGTGGACCGCGGCCTTCGGCCTGACCGTGACCCTCGTCTGGCTCTACGTTGAGATCATCCGCCTGCTGGCGATCCTCCGCGGCGACGACTAGCCGCGGGCGGTCCACAGCGACTACGCGCCATAGCGACTAAACGGAAGCGGGTCCCGCCGGATGGCGGGGCCCGCTTTTGTGTGTGCCGGCTTTTGGGTGTGCCGGGCACAAGGGCCGGCCGCGCCATGTGCCGTGGGCCGGGGGACCTAGCGGAGCCGTTCGAGGATGACCGCCATCCCCTGCCCGCCGCCCACGCAGAGAGTGGCCAGGCCCAGGGTGCCGTCGCGCTCGCGCAGCCCGTTGAGCAAGGTGGTGGTCATCCGGGCGCCCGTCATGCCAAAGGGGTGTCCCAGGGCGATGGCTCCGCCGTGCACGTTGAGCCTGCCGGGATCGATGCCCAGTTCCCGGGCGCTCGCAACCACCTGGACCGCGAAGGCCTCGTTTAGCTCGACGAGGTCGATGTCGCCGATGCTGAGCCCGGCGAGGGCCAGCGCCCGCCGGGTGGACTCGACCGGCCCCATGCCCATGAGCTCGGGGGAGAGGGCGCTGACCCCGGTGGAGACGATCCGGGCCAGCGGTTCCAGCCCCAGTTCGGCGGCGCGGGCATCGCTCATCACCACGACGGCGGCGGCGCCGTCGTTAAGGGGGCAGGCGTTCCCGGCCGTCACTGTCCCCTCGCTGCGGAACACCGGCTGGAGGGCGGCCACGCCGTCCAAGGTGACGCCGGCGCGCGGGGAGTCGTCCCGGTCCACCACGGTGCCGTCCTTGCGGGTGTAGGGCGTGATTTCGCGGGCGAAGAACCCGGCGGCGATTGCGGCTTCGGCCCGGTGCTGGCTCTGCACGGCCCAGGCGTCCTGCTCGGCGCGGCTGATGCCGTAGCTGGTGGCGACGTTCTCCGCGGTCTGGCCCATGGAGATGTAGATGTCCGGCATCCGGCCGCCCAGGCGCGGGTCGGTCCAGGGGGTGTTGGACGCGGCCCGGGCCGCGGTGCGCTTCGCGGCGGCGTCGAACAACGGATTGTGCGTGCCGGCGTCGGTCTCTCCGGCCCCGGTCCAGGCAGGGTACCGGGACACCGACTCCACCCCGGCGGCCACGAACGCGTTGCCTTCACCGGAACGGATGGCATGGAACGCTATCCGCAGGGTCTGCAGGCTGGAGGCGCAGAAACGGTTGATGGTGGCGGCCGGAACGTTGTCCAGGCCGGCCAGGATGCTGACCACCCGGGCCATGTTGGACCCGGCTTCGCCGCTGGGTTCGGCACAGCCCAGATAAAGGTCATCGAGGCCCCGGGCGGCGTCGCGCGGGTCGAAGCCGGGCAGTTTCGCGAGGGCGGCGGTGACCATTGCGGCGGCGAGGTCGTCGGGCCGTTCATCTTTCAGGGACCCTTTGAAGGCCCGGCCGATGGGGCTGCGGGCGGTGGCTACAATCACGGCGTCGGGCATGCGCCCAGCCTACGCCCGGCCCGGCCCCGCCCGACAGGAACCGGAACCCGCCCCGGGGTTTAGGCCAGCCGCCGGGCCCCCGCGGCCGGGTGGACGGGGAAGATCTCGGGAGCGGCAAACCCGGCAGCGGCGAAGGCCCGGCCGACGCCGTCGCGTACCGCCTGCTCCGCGGCCGCCGGAATCAGCGCGATCGCGGCGCCGCCGAAGCCGCCGCCGGTCATCCGGGCGCCCAGCGCCCCACCGGCGCGGGCGGCTTCCACGGCAAGGTCCAGTTCCGGGCAGGAGATCTCGAAATCGTCCCGCATCGAGGCATGGGAGGCGTCCAGCAGGGGGCCAACCGCCTGCGGGCCGGCGCCCTCGAGCAGTTCCACGGTCCGCTGCACCCGCTCGTTCTCGGTCACCACATGCCGGACCCGGCGGAACGTCTCCGCGTCGAGCAGCCCGGCGGCCTCCTCCAGGTCCTCCAGCCGGACATCCCGCAGCGCCTGGACACCCAAGACGTCGGCGCCCAGTTCGCAGGACGCCCGCCGGTCCGCGTAGCCGCCGGCCGCGTGGGAGTGCGACACCTTGGTGTCGATGACCAGGAGCACCAGGCCAGCTGCCCCGGCGTCGAACGGCACCAGGCGCGCGCTCTGGTCGCGGCAGTCGAGGAACACCGCGTTGCCGGCAGCGCCGCGGAGCGAGGCGGACTGGTCCATGATCCCGGTGGGTGCACCGACGAAGTCGTTTTCGGCGCGCTGCGTCGCCAGCACCATGTCCTCGATGCCCAGCCCGGCGGCGGTGAGTTCGTTGACGGCCAGGACGACGGCGCATTCGATCGCGTGGGACGAGGACAACCCGGCGCCGCGCGGCACGTCCGAATCCAGCAGCAGATCCAGGCCCGGGACCTCGAGCCCCTGCTGCTGGAGGGCCCAGAGCACGCCGAGCGGATACTTGGTCCAGCCCCTGGCGGTGGCGGGATCCAGGGCGGCGGTGTCCGCCGTCGTCAGCCCCTGATTGCCGAACGTTGACAGCATCCGGACCGCGGAGTCGGAGCGCACCCGGACAGCTACGCGGGCGGCCCGGTCAATGGCGAAGGGCAGGACAAACCCCTCGTTGTAATCCGTGTGTTCGCCGATCAGGTTGACCCGGCCGGGAGCCTGCCAGACGCCGTCGGGAGCGGTCCCGAAGACCTCTTCGAACCTGGCGGCGAGGCCACTGCTGTCCGCGGTCGGGGTCATGGCCGGATGCCTGCGCTGCTCGAAGTCATGGACCCACGGTATACGGGTTGCCGGCCGGTCTGTACGGTGGTCACCATGGATCTCACAGCGACACCTCCCGCACCCGGGCCCGACGACGCAGTCCGGCGCTACGCCAGCGGCCGGCAGTACGAACTGCGCCGCGGCGACGCCCTGGCCGTGGTCACCGAACTCGCCGCCGGCCTGCGCCTCTACAGCCGGGCCGGGATCCACCTGACCGAAACCTACGGCGACGACGACATTGCCCCCGGCGCCACCGGCATCACCCTGGCGCCGTGGGCGAACCGGGTGGAGGACGGCGTCTGGCACCTGAACGGCAAAAAGCAGCAGCTGGACATCACCGAGGTGTCGCGGAACAACGCCAGCCACGGGCTGTTGCGGAACACCGCCTACGAACTGGTGGACGAGGCCGAATTCTCGGTGACGCTCGAGGCAGCGGTGTTCCCGCAGCACGGCTACCCGTTCCTGCTCCGCCACCGGGTGGAGTACGGGCTGGACGAGGCCCTGGGGCTCACCGTCCGGCAGACGCTGGTCAACGACTCGACGGAGCCGGCCCCGTTTGTGCTCGGCGCCCACCCCTACCTGCGGCTCGGCGACGTTCCCACCGAGCAGCTGAAACTGACGGTCAGCGGCCGCACCCGGCTGGTGACGGACGAGCGGCTGATTCCGCGCGGCGCGGAGCCCGTCGGCGGCGACTTCGACCTCCGGGCCGGGCGGCTCGCCGGCGAGCTTGACCTGGACTGCGCCTACACGGATCTGGACGTCGACGGCGGTGCTGCCCGCAGCACCCTGCGTTCCGACGACGGCCGCAGCGTGAGCCTTTGGCAGGACGGGAACTGCGGCTACGTCCATGTGTTCGTCACCGACCAGTTCCCCGGCCGGACCAAGGCCGTCGCCATCGAACCGATGACCGGTCCGGCCAACGCCTTCAACAGCGGTGACGGCCTGCGCTGGCTGCCTGCGGGCGAGTCCTTCTCCATAAGCTGGGGCATCACCGCGGACCTGGGGAGCTAACCGGCCGCGGCCACGGCGGCTTGCCCGTTTCCTTTGGGCGCCACACTGAGGAATTATGGGGCTATGACGCCAGCCGAGGACGCCACCCGCCAATCCGCAACCGAACCCCCGGGCTACGCAGCCCCCGGGCTCTCCGCTCCTGCCGCCGCCGAACCGACCGGACCTGCGCCGGCCGGCGGATCCGTGCACGCCGGCGACGCGGGCCACGCCCCGGCCGGTACACCGGCCGCCGCCCGCGCGCGGGTCCGCAGCGACCGGGAACTGGATGAAGACATTCCCTACGGGGTGCGCATCGCGGCGTCGTGGGCGTGGCGGGTGGGGCTCATCCTGCTCGTCACCGGGGGACTCATCTGGCTCCTGAGCAAAATCAGCTTCCTGATCATCCCCGTGATGGTCGCGGCCCTGCTGGCCGGCCTGCTCAGCCCCATCACCCGCTGGCTGCGCCGGCACCGGCTGCCCAACGGTGCCGCCGTGGCCGTCACGCTGCTCGGTTTCATCGGACTGATCGCCGGGGCCCTCGCCCTGGTCGGCCGCCAGCTGACCGCCGGGTTCGGCGAACTCTGGGGGCAGGCACTGACCGGCGTGCAGCAGGTCCAGACCTGGCTGGCCGAGGGTCCGCTGCACCTGACCGCCGCCCAGATCAACACCTACATCAAGGAAGCCACCTCCGCGCTGCAAAACAACAGCAGCAGCATCCTCAGCGGGGCGCTGACCTTCGGCAGTACCGCCGGCCACTTCGCCGCCGGCCTCCTGATCGCCCTGTTTGTCACCATCTTCTTCCTGCTTGAAGGCGAACGGATCTGGCGGTTCCTGGTCCGGTTGATGCCGCGGAAGGCACGCCCCGCGGTCAACGGTGCCGGCCGGCGCGGCTGGACGTCCATGGTCAGCTACACCCGGATCCAGCTGTTCGTGGCCTTCGTGGACGCCGTCGGAATCGGCGCCGGAGCCGCGATCATCGGTGTTCCGCTGGCGCTGCCCCTGGGTGTGCTCGTGTTCATTGGCTCGTTCATTCCCGTGGTGGGCGCCCTGGTCACCGGCGCGATCGCCGTGCTGCTGGCCCTGGTGGCCAACGGCGTGGTCAACGCCCTGATCATGCTGGGCATCGTGCTCCTGGTCCAGCAGCTGGAGAGCCACATCCTGCAGCCCCTGGTCATGGGCAAGGCCGTCTCCCTGCACCCGGTGGCGGTCATCCTGTCCGTGGCCGCCGGGTCGTACCTGGCGGGAATTCCGGGTGCCCTGTTCTCCGTGCCGATCCTCGCCGTAGCAAACTCGGCAGTTCGGTACATTGCAGGCAGAACGTGGGAACATGATGGAGAGCTGGCAGCCGCGAGCCCGCAGGGAGTCCCTGTGCTTGCCGGCGCCGGCGAGGACCCGGGCTTCAGGGAGGTCCGCTTCCCTGGCGCCGACGCCGGAACCCCCAAAGGAGACTAGTTCGTGAATACCCTCGAGAGCCTGCCCGTCACGCTGGACGATGTCCTGGAGGCGCAGAAGCTGCTCGACGGGATTATTATGCGGACCCCGGTGGAATCCTCCCGGGCGCTGGGCGGCATCGCCGGCGGCGACGTCTACTTCAAGTGTGAGAACCTGCAGCGCGCCGGCTCCTTCAAGGTCCGTGGCGCCTACGTC